>CAIJIZ010000699.1 GCA_903820735.1 uncultured Pirellula sp. | reverse complement strand
GATTTGCTTCCCTTGGTAATTGATTCGTTTTTCCGCACGATAGTCGCCATGTTTGCCTCGAAAACTTAGCACGATGGAAATTCCTGGATAGCGCGTTAGTGAATTCGACTTCCCAACACCGCAAGTTCTTTGCCATCACTAAAGTATAGCAACGCCCTGTGCGTGTCTCTCAGTCCTCCCCCGATCCAAATACTCGGCTAAACGCCAATCGACCAACTCCCGCAACAACTCCGCGAAGCGGGCGCGGTGCGGCCCCAAGTTGCCTCCTACCCATCGGAATACCCCCTCGCGATATTCGAAGTAGGCACCGTCGGGGTTGGTCAATACATCGATCGGATAGCGCTCCAAAAGACGCCGTAACTTTAGGTCACTCTTCAAATGCTTCTCCCCCAAATCATCCCGCAATACCGAACTGCGTTCCGCCATCCTGCGAACCAGTTGCACCATTTCTTTAATCTCTATCCCCCCACCTCCAAGCGTAAACGACTCACTCTGTAACATCGCTAATAACACCAGCATCTTGTAACTCTTGACCATTATCGTCACTTCGATCACCTTTAAAAACACTCGCTGATGCTCCCAAGCCGCCCGATCCTCGGCGGTGAGCCCACCCATCGAATCGACATACCCAAACCAACTACCATGCGTCGCACGCACTGCCCTCGGATTGTAATTGGCATGATAAGCCTCCCGGGCCGTGGGACGCTTTTCATTGAGCTCCTCAAAGTCGCGGTAAAACGCACTCATGGCTTCCGTACGATTCGCCGGTCGTAACACCCCCTCGATGAGATCAATGGTCTTTAAGTCATAAGTCACACTGCATCCAGGAGGCAATTGCGCTTCCCCACGCTGCAATAACTGCAACCCCCGCCGAATCTCGGAATCGCAATCGCCAACGCCTAACAACGGCTGCAACATCGATCGTAGCTTCACCAAAAACGTTCGGTGATTCCCTATGTAATCGACCACCTTCAAATGGGGCTTCTCTGGACTCCTACGCAACCCCCGACCAAACTGCTGTAACCACACAATGCTCGACTCGGTCGGTCGCAACATCAATACGGTATCTATGCTCGGAATGTCTAACCCTTCGTTGAACATGTCGACCGCAAAAACAATGTCCAAGTCCCCTCGCGACAAGGCGTCGAGTGAACCCGCACGAGGATCGGAATCTCGTCCCGAATGGACCGCCGCTACCCGCATCCCGGCTAACCGAAAATACTCGGCCATGAAATCGGCATGCTGCTGCGAACAACAAAATCCTAACGTCCGCTTGGCCCCCACCCGCTGCAACTGCTCAAGAGCATTCTGTGCCCTCGCTCGCGTCGATACCGCCGTGGTTAACTCGGCTTCGTCAAACCGCCTGCTTCTCCAAGGTATATTGCTGTAGTCGACTTCGTCAGGCACCCCAAAGTACTCGAACGGACTGAGTAACTCTTCTTCGATCCCCCGTATCAAATCGCATCGGTACACGAGATTCTCATCGCACAAACCCAACAAATCCCCACCATCGGTTCGCTCGGGGGTGGCCGTAAGCCCCAATAGGAACTTGGGCTGGAAATGATCTAAGAGCCGACGATACGTCGAAGCTGCCGCATGATGAAATTCGTCAACAACGATGTAGTCGAACGCATCGGGCGAAAAACGCTTCAAATGCTCGCTGCGCCCAAGCGTCTGGATCGACGCAAACAGGATCTCGACACTATCGAGCTGCGCAGCTGTAAGCCCCCCGTTGTACCGACCGCAGCTCGCCCCTGGCCGCATCTTGCGAAACGTTCGCATCGATTGATGAAGGATCTCGTCGCGATGGGCGACAAAAAGCACTCGCGGGAACTGATAATCACCCGATTCTGATTTGCTTGCGGCATCGAACGCAGCAAGGTACGTTTTACCCAGCCCTGTAGCAAGCACCACTAAACCCGAGCGGTTTCCTTCGATCCGTGTTTGTGCAAGGGCGTGTAACGCTTCGAGCTGGATCGCATGGGGATTTGGACTGCTCTCCACCGGGTCTTTGTCGATCTCGATTCGGACCAACTGCTGCTCGCGCCTTCGGGCTCGGTAGCGGTTGATCCATTCGGTATCTACGCGACGTGTGCTAGGGTGTTTGAGAAGTTCCTCAAAGGCGTCGCCCATCGCGCTCAGGCCGTCGCT
>CAIJIZ010000698.1 GCA_903820735.1 uncultured Pirellula sp. | reverse complement strand
GATCGTGGCGGATGAGCGATGGGGCGTGTACTGTAGATCCCTCGTTGACACTTCGGGTTACCATTGCGTGGCGGATGAGCGATGGGGCGTGTGCTGTAGCTCCCTCGTTGACACGTCGGGTTACCATTGCGCGGCCTACGGCCACTTATGACCCTCAAGAAATCGTAAGCGACCATAATACTTGAATAACCAAAAAACTGAGACCTAGGGAACCCTTCTGATCTCCTCTCAGCCATCCCAAGATTGACCATCCCAAGCCACCACGCGCTCGAGCCAAGCGACCAAGGCATCGCTGAAAAGATCCAGCAGTAACGCACCCTTTTCTTTGGTCGCAAACCGGGGCTCTCCAATGTAACCAGGCACAGTGCGATCTTGGGTCTTCCAAGCTCGCACACCCGGACGGAACGGGTTCCCCGTTGAGACCGATTCAAGTTGCTTATAGTCTCGAACCAAGTCGGGGCGAAGCTGCAGTACCATGGAGGTTTCCCATTCGCAAGCGTGACCCATGTCTCGCTGCACGATCGTCGGATCGGTCGTCCATGGTTCAACTCCGAGCCCCCAATATGTGGTCATCAACAGAAGAAGATCCTCGCGGTGCGAGTACTTCTGCCGGATCTCAAACGTCGCTTGCTTTGCAGGTACATCATTGCCACCGTGACCGTTGATGAAGACGATACGTCGAAATCCTTGTTCGATGGCGTTGTCCATCAAGCTGCAGAGCATATCGAGATAAGTTCTAGGTGCCGCAGAAAGCGTACCATTGAAATCGAGGTGGTGGTGCGAGTTTCCAAACCACTGCACCGGTGCGAAGAGGACGCGGTCGTGCAATCGCGGCTCAATTCGATCGATCAAGCCTTGGGTCAGCAACGTATCGGTCATCACAGGTAGATGCGGACCGTGCTGCTCGATAGCGGCTATCGGAAAAACGATGGGAGTATCGGGGGCCAAGTCTCGGATTTCGGGAGCTGGTAGTTCATGGAACAACACGCGAATTTCGCTTTCTGATCCAGTGGATCGTCGGAAGGAAGCAATCGAATCAAAGCCCAACAGCAACTCTGTGAATAATGCTAAAGGTGATCTGCTGTTGGCAGAGATTTAAATGTTCAAGGGTTTAAGGGATCGTCTGATCGGATTATTGATTGGCTCATGGATCGGCTTATGGATTGGCTAGCTCGAACTCTTTAGGAAGAGCCGCATTGTTACCCTCAGCCCAAGCACGTGTAGTCAATTCAAGTTTCTTCTTTGTTGGACTGTTTGGATCATCGAGCAGCAACCAAACGACTTTCTGATCCTTCTCGTTGGGATTTTGAACGGTCGTTACTGGGTTAGCACGCCGGACCAATGCGGTTAATAAGTCGCGAACCGGGGTGTCGGAGTAATCGAAGTTGCGAATTTGCTGATTGCGTGTGATACCATCTTTTTGAAAAGCGGTCCCGTTGATAGCCATTGGTATAGGTTCAGTATCTACCCCCTGGCTTTCCTTCAATTCGGTAGCAATGGCTTGCAGGACCACTTCGAGTGACTCTTGCTCGATTCGCAATTTCACTTTGGTGGCGAGCAATTCATCGGTCGATTTCGGAGCCGTTTTCGGTGCGCCCGACGTCGTTGTTGGTTTATCGCTTCCCGTCTTCGTTTTTCCAGCACCGCTTTGTGCGATATCGCTTCCGACTTGCAAAGCCATCCACGACCCTATAGCAAGATTCACAGCAGACTCTTTAGGAAGATAAGCGTTGAAGACGACTTGGCCGTCTTCAGCACCGGACCGAGAGTACTTGTGCAATGCTCTGAGCATTTGTGGGAAACGGTTCGCGATCGGACGCCAATAGGATGCGGCAGGTTGGACCGTAAGCTGACTTTCCACTGCGTCGGCAGCTTCGGAAAGTTTCTTTCGAAGGTCGACCGCATCGCGAGCTGCGCTTTGCAAGTCATTCCCAAGGGTTCGGTATTCCACGTAAAATTCGGGTTCGAAATTCACGCGGCATAACAAGGCTTGAACACGATCGTCGACGATCTCTCGCATCGCCTCACGCACCTTGCCTGAATGCTCTCCAAGCCAATCTTTACCATCGCCAAAAAGAAAACTCGGCGCTGCCAGAAAAGTAACATCAGCCCGAGAATCAGTGGATTGCAAAAGCGAATCGAGTTGCCTTCGAAGCGGCCCTGACTTGCCTTCACTCTCAAACAGCGGCTTGAGCAACTCCAGCGGCCCGATCGTTAGCCGCTTTACTTGATCTTCGGCCTGAGAGCTGAAATCATCCGATACGGCCGCGTATGTTCGCCCTTCGAAATCCTTAGTCCAATACCGGTGCTTCTTGCTCCCCACATCCAGCGTGTTGGATTTCCAAGATTCCAAATCGTTGAGCATACTGCTAAGGGGGCCGGGATCCTTTCGGCTCCAGCGAAAGACATTGTGATACGTGCCGACGCTTGCGCCCGGATACCAACCGACTGCAACCGTGTTGAATGCCTTTGGAGCGACGAAACTAAATTCCGACAGACCAGCTGTACCGGAGGATTTTGTCGACGGATAGACACTCGACCACCAACTCGAAAGTGCAACCGCACTGCTCGATGCGGACTCTTGCCCCGCAACAATCTCTTGCTTCAAAAACAAAACCGCTTCAAGCCCAGGTGGAAGCATCTCGGTCGAGTAAGGAGCCCCGACGCTTGGAGGTGTCCACGGGACATTCGATGCGTCACTCTGAATAGAGAAATACTCAAGCATGGGATCGATAGCCGATGCACCCTCTTTGTTCGCTCCTTCGGTTTTAACAACTGGAGTCGCATTATTGGCAACTTCGTTCGGCTTCGGCCCCTTCTGAATCGTGATCACACCTTTCTTGTTGCCCTGGAGAACAACAAGCAACAAACTGAGCAGCAATATGGAGCAACCGATGACCATCGGCATAAACCAAACGGGTCTTTTCGGCTTGGTTTTCTTTTTGCCAATCGTTACCCCTTTTCCCACCGGTTTGGTTTGCTTGCTACCTTCCGCAGTCTTTGACTTGGTTGTCGGTGCCGTCGCTGCTGGCTTACTTGCAACTGGATTGCTGGCAACTGGATTGCTTGAGATCGGTGCGCTTGGTGACTGTGATCTCGTGACTGGTATAGTTGCGGACGGTGTGCTTGCGGACGGTGTGCTTGCGGACGGTGTGCTTGCGGACGGTGTGCTTGCGGACGGTGTGCTTGCG
>CAIJIZ010000697.1 GCA_903820735.1 uncultured Pirellula sp. | reverse complement strand
TGGATTTTAAGCGCTCTGGTGCTCCCTGCCTCGCTACGTTGTTTAGTGTTGGGTGTGGGCATCGCCTACCATTTGCTTTCGGTGTACGTGGAGTTGTGTGAAGTCCCGCACGATCAGCTTGGGTTCTCGCGTCGGTTCGCATGGTGCTTTGTCATTCCAATGAACATCGCGGTCTTCGGGATAACGTATGCGTTTGCCCTAAAAGGCTTTTCGGGGGTTCCCTGCTTTCTACTTGAACTAGGCCATCCATTAAGAACGATTCGAGGATGGTTCGGGTGGAGCGAAATTACTTAGTTGCTTGCGGTCTATGCAGAAATGTTCGCCGGGGAATAGCTCGCTGCCCTGTCTTGCCGAGAAGTGATTTTCTCGACGTTTACGGATGAACTTTTGTGGTAGGCTGGAATTTTGTTCCTTCGCAAATCATAATCCTGCCCACATCATCGCCCCGTCAGCTTGGACTCTAAGAAATGTTTTATTGGATTTACGATATCCCCAGCGCAAAACTCGCTGTCATCATCACTGGGGCATTTGTCATTTTTAGTTGGCTTGGTACGTTCTTTGCGCGTCCGCTTTTGCGAACTTTTGTCCGAACGCGATCCGACATCAACGACCTGATCGGCTACATGCTTTCGTGCTTTGGTGTCTTCTACGGCTTGCTTTTGGGTTTGCTCGCTGTCGCTGCTTATCAGAACTTCAGCGAAGTAGAAACCATTGTCTCCAAGGAAGCTTCTACGCTTTCGGCGTTAGTTCGCGATGTTTCGGCTTACCCTGAACCGGAAAGGACGAACCTGATTTGGAATCTTCGTGACTATACTCGGTACGTGGTAAAGTACGCTTGGCCTGCACAGCAGCTTGGAATTGTTCCAGAAGAAGGGAACATTCGGATGGTTGCATTGCACGAACAACTTATCGAGTTTGAGCCGAAAACGAAGGGCCAGGAGATTTTGCATGCAGAAGCGTTGCGACAATTCAACAATTATCTCGAAGCCAGACGGATGCGATTGTTTTCGGTAACAACGTCGATACCGGCTGTTATGTGGACGGTGGTGCTCATTGGGGCCTTGATGAACATCGCACTCGTTTGGATGTTCGATATGAAAATCCTTAACCACCTCTTCTTGGGCGGGTTTTTAGCCGCGTTTATGGGATTGATGATCTTTCTAATCGCATCGCTAGATAACCCATTCCGCGGTGAACTGAGTATCTCGCCTGCTCCGTTTGAAGACATTCTTAGACATTTGATGGAAGAATAGCGTTCCGTATGCTCTCGATCTTAGTGAATGCGATAAACCTAGTCGGCTGTCGACCTTTCGAGGTTCGATGCAAAGCTAACAAGGGATCCACCATGAATTTGAATCCTCCGATGGGAAGTCACGCCGAGTTAAAGGGCAAGTTGCAATTAGCAGCCCTCGGATTCTTCGGTGCGCTAAGCCTTGGTTGTGATTCCGTGCACTCAGATCTTGAAAGGATCTTTTCGGATAAGAAGAAACCCAAGGTTGTCAAAGTAGGTATTCTGCATTCGCAAACCGGCACGATGGGAATTAGCGAAATGTCCTTGCGCCATGCGGAGATGATTGCGATCGAGGAAATCAACGTAAGTGAAGAACTAGGGGATGTCAAATTGGTTCCTGTAGTCAGAGACGGAAGATCCCGGTCCGATATTTTTCGGCGTCGCGTCCGTGATCTGATCGACCGCGAAAACGTTGATGTTATTTTTGGTTGTTGGACGAGCGCGGATCGCAAGGCGGTCATCGATGAAATGGAGAATCCAACACCTCTGTATGTCGAGGGTAAGGCGGATCCATCCAAACAACCACTTCTTTTTTATCCACTCCAATACGAAGGTAACGAAGTTTCGCGGAACGTTTTTTATTTCGGAAGCACCCCGAACCAACAAATTCTGCCCGCCATCGATTGGTTTCTCAGCGAGCAAGGGGGTAACAAGAAACGGATTTTTTTGATCGGCTCGGATTACATTTTTCCTCGCACTGCCAGCTACATTATTAAGAAATACCTTGCAACGAAGAATTTGGAAGTTGTAGGAGAATCGTACGTACCGATCGGGCTCCGAGATTTTAGTGGGGTCGCGAATGTGATTCGCGATGCTAATCCGGATCTGGTCGTGAACATGATCAATGGAGATAGTAACATCGCATTTTTCCGAGCGATGAAGTCCACTAATGGCGACGCGAAGAAACTACCGATCTTATCTACGAGTGTAGCGGAGGATGAACTGCGTCGACTTCCTCCGGAATACACAACGGGCCATTACGCGGCTTGGAGTTATTTCCAATCGATCCCTTCCGATTCGAACAGACGATTTGTGGGGAAATTGAAGAAGGAATACGGATATGATCGGGTAACCGATGACCCGATGGAGGCGGCTTATCTACAAGTATACATTTGGAAAGAAGCTTTCAAACGTGCTAAGTCGTCCGATCCAGCCAAGATTAGAGCCGTGTTGGAGAAAGGGCTAGAATTCGACGCACCGGGAGGAAAGGTGAAAGTCGATCCAAAGACCCATCACCTCTACAAGAGGTTTCGGTTGGGGCAAATCCGCTCCGATAGGCAATTTGAAATCATCTACGAATCACAGGATTGGATCGCTCCCGATCCGTTTCCAACCTTCGCTTTTCCTGGCTGGAGTTGCGACTGGACCCAAGGTGGGCTTCATAAAGGACCCCCTGTTAAGCTAGACTAAGTATCGCAGTGGGATTGAGTTGAGCCAAGAATCATCCGTCTGCATGACGATAAAGGAGGGGCTTACCATCTTCCTTTGCATCTAGTCTTCTTTGCGTTAACAACTCGTTGCCTTTACTTTTTGGACTCCACGCATGAGCGACATAATCCCTACCCAGCCCGCGAATACGGAAGTTCTGTGGAAGCCGCTCACTGCCAAGCAGCGACGTGTGCTCGGAACGCTCA
>CAIJIZ010000696.1 GCA_903820735.1 uncultured Pirellula sp. | reverse complement strand
GATGCTGCTTTTGTATTTCGGAACAAGCCTGGCTATTTGGATGTTATTTCGGTTGATCAGCTCATCGATTGATAAGATTCGTTTGAAGGAGTTTGATCGGCAGCTAGGAGCAGGATTTGGGTTGCTCAAGGGTGCTGCACTTTGTTGTATTGTCACGATGTTTGCGATGACGTTGTTGGGGCCAAATCAGAAGGTTGCGATCGCCAAGTCCAAGAGTGGGCGATACATCGCGCAGGCTTTGGCTCAAGCCGGCTCGATCATGCCGAATGAAGTTAAAGAGGTGATAGGTCCTTACTTGGACAATGTCGGCCAGCAGTTGGAGCAAGGCCGTTTGGCGGAGGATCCAACTGGGGTTCCGGGGGGGCCATCAACTTCCGGGTGGCCAACGAATTCCGGATACCCTACGAGTCCCGGGTATTCGTCGAATCAAGGGAATGGGCAAGGGCAGGGGGGGGATTTGGGAATCGATCCGATTGCGGCCGGGAGCAGTATCCTCGATCGATTCCTCAACAAAAATGCCAATGCTCCTTCTTCTCAACCCCAATACCAACCTCAACCCCAATACCAACCTCAACCCCAACTACAACCACAATACCAACCCCAGCCTCAGTCCCAGCCATCTACACCCAATACCAATCCTTCATCCACCCAACCTAGGCTTCCTTCGCTGCCGTTCTAAGAAGTCGCTAAACGGAGACACTCCTTTCTTAGAGCAGCTGGCTACAAGCAAGCCACACAGCGGTTTTCTCGAATTACAATTAGGTGAGGATACCACTTTGAAGAATCCACCGGGGCGTAGATGCTCCGCTCACCCTACTTCCACTTTCTCGTTTGGAGACTCATTGATGAAACGCCACATTCGGTTTCTGGCATGCCTCGCGCTCGCTACCTGCTGCTTCGGACAATTCGAATTTGCTCATGCGGATGAACGAGAAGAACTCAAAGCACGCGTAGCGAAGTTAGGGCAGGAAGCGGAACGATATTTTCAAGAAGGCAAACCCGATCAGGTAGTCCGAGTAACACGCGAACGCTCCGAGTTGATGAGCAAGCTAATGAAGTTGCAGTCGGAATTCGATCGCGAAGCGGCACGGGGAGGACAGGGCAGGGGGGGTGAAAAACGCGAAAACCCTAACATGCCACCTGAAATGATGGAGAAAATGGAGCGAGCCAAACAGCAAATCAACCACCTGCGGATTGCGTCTGAACATCTCAAGCTTGCTCAGAAACATGACATGGCCCATGACTTGATGCGGCAAGCCGAAGAAGTCGAACGCGATTTACAACAGGCTGTTGCGCAGCAAAAAAATCGTCAGATTGAACGAGAGCAAGTCGAGCGTCAGCGAGCTGAACGTGATAAGCGACGCCATGACGAGATGATGGAACGTGAACGACAAGGAGAAAATCGCAATGATTTCGATCGCCGAGAAAGCGATAGGGAACGGCCAATTCCCGAACGAGCGTTCGTTCGACCACGGATAGATCCTCCAATGTCACCACCAAAAGTACGCGAAGAAGCAATGCAGGGGCTGCAGAAAGAAATCAAACAACTTCGAGAAGAAAACCGCGAGATTCGCCAAATGATGGAACGAATCTCCCAAGAGCTCAAAAGGATGCAATCGCGAGATTAATCCCAGCCGAATTCAATCCAAAAATCTACTGACCTGAGTGACTCTTCGTTTAGCTTGAGGAGCACTCATCACTCCTTAACCTTCATCACATCTTTCAGGCGAACTCTATCGCCATTCTCGCTCCGGTCGGGCCCGAAGCATCTCCGCTTGTGGGTCCCCAACAAACGATTCTGTCTTCGGGTCAATCGTCACTTTACGTTGCAAGATCCAAGCGATCGCGGCAGCATGACAGGCGAAGTGAGAACTCCGCATTACATCGTGATTTGCAATAGGCTTCTCTCGCGTGCGCACGCAGTCAAAGAAGTTTCTTGCATGCGCCGTTACATCCAAACCAACTACTCGCTTCGACGCTTCTGGAACTTCTTGCTCTAAAGCTTTTGCGGTTACAACGATCTCTCCCGAATCCCCCGTTTCTACCGAACCTTCCGTACCAACAAATCGGACGGGACAGGTGCCTAACCTTGTAATGTAATGAGGTGAGCGATCCCCGAACGGCTGCGCAAGAAAATCAATAATGAGCTTCACTCCATCGGAATAGGTGCAAACAATTTTGTCTTCTAGCGGTTCATATTCAATCGGCATCGTACCGTCTGTCTGATTCGCCCATTGGCACAAGTCCACGGTGTGAGCTCCCCAATCAAGCAATCGTGCCCCGGAATCAAAATCCCACTGACCACGCCACTTCCCTTCACAATAGGCTTGATTGTAAGGCCGCCAAGGGGCTGGTCCGAGCCATAGATTCCAGTCCACGATCGACGGGTCGGGGAGCTGCTGCGAAGCCAGCCAGTTATTCTCTAAGACAGGTACATAAACCGATGCATGCATCGACTTGAGCTTGCCGAGCTTGCCATCATGCACCCACTGCACAGCCTGAGCAAAGTTCGGGACACTGCGCCGCTGTGTACCCGCTTGAAACACACGCTTCGTTCGATCAATCGTATCCGCCAACCTTTGGCAAGCTTCCATGGTGATGCCGCAAGGCTTCTCGCTGTATACGTCCTTCCCAGCTTCGGCAGCAAGAATCGATGCGGTGGCATGCCAACGATCTCCAGTGGCAATCAATACAGCATCGATATCGTCGCGTTCAAGGACTTCGCGAAAATCGCGATAGAGCTTGCAGTCTTGATTGCCATAGAAACCATCGACAAGCGATTTGCCGGCGTCTCTGCGTGTTGCTTGCACATCCGCAATTGCTACACATCGCACATCTTGGAAAGGCAACATTGCCTTAAGGTCATAAGTGCAACGAGGCCCAATTCCAATGACACCAAGCTGAATTCGCTCGTTCGGGCTCTTGGGAATAGCACTCGCTTGGACGGATATTTCACACCCAGCGACGCTAGAGTGAAGCGGGACCGCCGACGATAAAGCAACGCTAGCGAGCGATTGTGAAAGGAAAGAGCGGCGGGCCAAACGATTTTTGCATTGATTCATTTTGAAAATCTCAGAACGAGTGGAGGAACGCACAATTGGGGTTAACGACGAGCAAGCTTAGGGCCTAACCGAAAACCCCGGCTCGCTGTAAATGATATATAGACACATTCGAGGTGACGACCACCGATGTAGTTTTAACCTTCTGCATCGTCCG
>CAIJIZ010000695.1 GCA_903820735.1 uncultured Pirellula sp. | reverse complement strand
GGTGGGGTAACGGAAGTCCAAGCGGGCTGCCGTGTCGCCATTTACTCACCTCGCTTCGGTTCGGTTCGCAAGCGTACCGCAACTGTCCAATCCGATCTGGCTTTGCGACCTCAGACCGCGGATCTTCCAACCGGTCCTGGTTTGATCAAAGAGAAACTCCCACCGATCCAAGTCATGGCGCCTGTAAAAGTCAACAGCAAGGATGCTGTGAGAGTTGTCGAAGCTTTCCGGGACCGTCAGCGTCCACTCCCATCGGAACTCGTTCTGCCGATGGCCGTCATCTCCGATGCGTTCAAGCCGTACGAAGATCTCGATATTATTCGAAACGGCAATATCAGAACCACCGATCCAGCCAAGCTAGCAATTGCTTCGGCTGCCGCCCGGATCTGGGCCAACGTCGATGAGTTGCAAGTCCTCATCGATGGACAGGAAGCAGCTGAGATCGTCGATTTGAAGCAAGCTCGCGAATACACACTCTACGAACTCAAAGGAGCTCGAGTACGTATTTGTAAAGTGGCTTCCGAACAAGTCGCAAACCCGGGAGATACGGTTTCCTTCACCATCCGATATGATAACATTGGAGAGCAACCTGTCTCCAACCTCGTCATCACCGATTCCCTCGCACCTCGACTCGAATACATCGACGCCACACAACAATCGAGCCTCCCGGCTCGCTTTTCCACCACCCCCAACGATGTCGGCTCGGCCGTCTTGCGATGGGAAATCGATCAAGAAGTTAAACCCGGAGAAGGTGGCTTCGTTCGCTTCGATACCAAAGTTCGCTAATCCACAGGTCAGCTCGAGATGCTCTCGCCCAAATCCGCTCTGCGAAAACTTGCATCGGGTTTGTGCGTCATCCTCGCGTTCTTGCTGACTAATGCTTCCCTCGCTCGCGGCGAGCAGCCTCCAATCGACAAACCCGCGATTTCCAAACGCCCTGTCCTGCTCGTGCGACCTTCAGGCTGGCAAACAGCCTTGAACGCTTGGAAAGATTATCGATCCAGCGAATACACGTTTGTCGAGATCGATTCCAAACCTCGGGCCGCTGAACTGCAAGCCGAAATCTTGCGCGTCGCAAAAGGACTTCCTGCGCCCCCTGCAGCCATACTTCTTTGCAGCGACGTGGCCATAGAAGTCGCCCCCAAGCGTTTCGAGATTCTCACACCAGGGGTTGTTCTCAACACGGCAATCCGTCTCGGAGAGATGACCACCGACGAACTCTGTACCGATGCGGTATATGGCGACCTCGACGCAGACGGTTGCCCGGATGTCGCCGTGGGCCGCATCCCTGCGAAATCCCCCGAAGAACTCCAACGCATGCTCGGTAGAAGCATCGAATACGAAGCCATCGGGCCCGGCCCTTGGAATGACACAGTCCACGTCACTGCAGGGGTGGGCGGGTTCGGATTCCTCGCCGATGCAGCTATCGAAACCGTCACCCGAAGATTCCTTAGCGAAGGGATACCTCAGCACTACCATCTAAACGTGACCGTGGCGAGTTGCACAAGCACCTATTGCCCCGACCCGCTCGCCTTGAGAGATGTCTACATCGATCGAATCAACGATCAAGGTGGATTGTTCTGGGTGTACATCGGTCATGGGAATGTCGTTGAACTCGATCGATTCCAAGTCGGACAGGAATGGCTACCGATAGGTCTACCAAGCGACACCGCGAAGTTCAACTGCACGCGACGCCCCCCGATCGCGTTGATGCTCGCCTGTTTTACCGGAGCTTTCGATGCTCGCGTAGACTGTTTCTCAGAACACCTTCTCGCTCAACCTAATGGCCCCATCGCCGTTATCGCCGGCTCGAGAGTGACGATGCCCTACGGACTAAGTCAGCTTGCAAGCGAAATGATCAACGGTTGTTTCCGCGATCGCTTGCCAACGCTCGGCGAAGTCGTCTTGCAAGCCAAACGCAGAATATGGATCGACGACGATTCGAATTTAAACACCCAATCGCAATCCAATACCTCACTGCAGGCTAATACTTCAGAACCGGCCAATACCCCGGACTCGGTCAATAACTCAGCGTCAGCAAATTCCGCACAAGACACCCAGGTTGTCGATATACGCAAGCGCTACCGCAAAATCGTAACCGAGATGGCAAACGCTCTGAACCCGAGCAATCATGACTTGACCCTCGAACGCCGCGAACACGTTCGCTTGATGAATCTCCTTGGTGACCCACTCCTAAAACTGGCTTACCCTATCCCCATGGAGCTAAAGGCCCAAGATAAAGTCATTGCAGGGGAATCGCTCCGGGTTTCAGGTTCAAGCCCGATCGATGGCAAGCTCATCGTTGAACTTGCGTTGGTGCGAGATAGGCTACCCGACGGCGTATCTGCACTTGCCTCATTTCGGGGAACCGACCAAGAACGACAACAAATGAACCAGACATATGCGACGTCGAACCAACTCGTCGTAGAGCGATCCGAAATCGTCGTACAAGCCGGCGAATTTTCGATCGATATTCCGATCCGCGCCGAGGCTCGCGGCCGGTATGTGTTGAGCACCTATGTCTACGGACAAAACTCCTGGGGAGTGGCTTCCAAGAAACTAACGGTTCAGCGTCCCAAGTAACCAAGCCGTTGCAAGCATAGCTTGCCCACTCCCTTGAGGCCTTCGCCACAGACTCGCATGAATCTTCAATTTGTTGAAAACATCGACGACCCACGGTTGGAACCCTACCGGCATCTTCGCACGACCAACCTCACTCGCTTCAGCGGTCGTTTCATCGCCGAAAGCCGCCCACTGGTCCAACGCTTGCTTGCTAGCGACCTGCAAGTCGACTCCATCCTGGTCGATGCGAAACGTCTCGACGAAGGACTCGCTTGGCTTCCTAAAAACGTTCCGATCTACGTCGTCGAACACGATGCTGTCGCAGAACTAATCGGCTTTCAATTCCACCGCGGCTTCCTCGCCTGTGGCTTGCGACCGAATATGCAAGTGTGGAACCCCCAGCCCTTGGAACGCGACTGGACTGGCGTGATGTTCGTCGGTGTCCAAGACCCCGAAAACATGGGTTCGATCTTGCGAACCTGCGCGGCTCTTGGAATCCAAGATATTGTCCTTGGTCCAGAATGCGTCGACCCGTTCGCAAGACGCGTTCTTCGGGTTTCGATGGGCAACGCATTTAAGCTACGTTTCTTTGAAACAAGCGATCCGTGCGGTGCCTTATCTCAAGCGAACTCGATGGGAGTCGACACCCTTGCCGCGTGCTTGGCACCGAAAAGCCTTGAAATCGCTTGGTGGAAACGCCAAAACGCAACCTTGGTCGTCCTAGGAAACGAAGGCAATGGGCTTCCCGAAGAAGTCATCGAAGCGACAAGTCGCGGGATCCGGATCGAGATGGATTTAGGGACCGACTCCCTGAACGTCAGCGTTGCTGCCGCCATCCTATTGCACTACGTCTGCCTGCTTGGCAACTGACAT
>CAIJIZ010000694.1 GCA_903820735.1 uncultured Pirellula sp. | reverse complement strand
TGTTTTGGTTCAGCGTGAAATGGATTTCTGTCTGATCGGCGCTAATCGTACATGGGTAACGGTCACTAATTTGTTTTGAGATCTTCAAGATCCCAGCGTTTGGATTTATCGCATTCTCACCAGAATCGAAGGGAAGGAGTGCGCCAAGCCGGATCGGTCGACGCAACCCTTCGATCCTGGACCTGAGACGGCGCTCGGGTTGCTTCCCAGCATTGCCCTATCCTCCGCTCAAGTAAGTTTCAATCTAATCGATTCCGGACACTCATGCAACGTTTTGCATCGCCTCAGCTCGCCGAAGCCTTCGTCTTTCCCGAGCCGCTTCGAGCTTCTGATCTCGCTGGGCAAAGAGTTCCTTTTCCTTGCCAGCAAGCTTCGTATGAGGCGTCACGTATCCAATCGCACTGTGGAGCCGGACCGTGTTGTAGTGATGGACGTACTGTGTTACTGCTTGACGAGCATCATCAACGCTGGTCATGCTCTTGGCCCGTATGCAGTCCCCTTTGATCGTCCGATGATATCGCTCAATCTTTCCATTGCTTTGAGGGTAGTAGGGCGAAGTTTTTACATGGGTCATTCCTGCGATACGTATGAATTCTTTGAAGTCTCTGGAGATGAATTGGGGGCCGTTATCCGTGATGACTCGCGGTCTTGCATCGGGGTACTTTTCTCGGCCTCGTTGGACAATCGTTTCGATATCAATCTCCTGCATTTTCTCGCGGATTTCCCAATGGACAATCGCGCGGGAGCAACCGTCCAAGATGCTGCACATGAAGTAAAAAGTACCGCATATGTTTAGGTAACTGATATCGATATGCCAATGCTCGTGGGGAGCAAGCGGTTGCGTGAATCCAGTTCCCTTCTTAGATCGTTTTCCCTGAAATGGACTCAAAACACCAGCTTGGCTCAGAACACGATAAACACTCGATGGACTTGCTGCGACGACGTTCGCGTCGAGCATCATGAAGGTCAGACGACGATATCCCTCAAGGGGATGTTTGGCATGGAACTCCAAGATCGCCTTTCGCTCGGATTCATCTAACCAATGATCCCGTGGGATGGCTCCATTGTGCTCGTTGACTTTGCCATAGCGTTTCTTCCAGTCGAAATACTTGCTGCCGCCAACCCCGAGCCATGCAACGATTTGCTTAGCTGGGATTTCGGTTCGGTGATTCCAGTGATTCACGTAATCGACAACTTGGTCGCGGGTATCAGGGGGAACCCAACATCCATTTAGAGTTCCCCAAGTTCTTTTTTTAGCTGCACGTGCTCGTGGAGCAGTTCGGCGACGACTTCATTTTTCTGTTGGATTTTGGCCTCAAGAGCAATGATTTTACGGTCTTTGGCATCCTCCTGCTTGGTCGACTGGCGGGGCGTCTGAAATACCAAAGCAGCGTTATCTGTCAGCTGCTTTTGCCATGTGTAGATTTGAGTCGGATGGAGCCCAAACTCGTCACACAGGTCTGAAACGGGTGTTTTGTCGATCAAATGCCGCAAAACGATCGTGGCTTTTTCTTGCGAGGTAAAAGTTCTTCTGGATCGGGTCATTTTGAAAGCCTCCTTTGGGCCTAGAATAACTCGATCAAATCAAAACTCCAAATTCAGCTGGGGCAAAACAGGTCAGTTTCGGTGTGAGGGATTTACCAAGTTAGCTTTTTGCGCCGGGCCAACGGTCCCACCAAGCCTTGAACAGCGACCATTGGTTATAAATGAATGCTTTTTGGCTTGGGCTTAGCGCATCGGAAGCGTTGAAATGATGTTCGTATTCGGGGTTGCCTTCGAGCACCATCAGATACTTGTAGTAGAGGACCAAGTCTGGACCTTCGTCGTATTTCGACAAGACGGCCAGTGCATTGTCGAGTTCTTGGGCGAGCCGCCGAGACTCCACGCAACCCGACGCGGCTTTCTTGCAGAGTTCGATCAAGCGTAAGACTTGACGTGGTAGTGCGTTTCCAACACCGGTGATTGCCCCGACAGCCCCGCAGCGGACGAATCCGTGGAAGACTTGAGTGTCGACCCCTACCATCAGTGCAAGGTCTGGGTTGCCGCTGGTGATATGTTCTGCGGCATAACTAAGAGACTCCGCACCACCAAACTCTTTGAATCCGACGAGATTGGGGAATTCTCGATGGAGTTCAAAGAAGAGTTCGGCACGGGTTTGGAATCCGTAGTAAGGACTGTTGTAGATCACCGCAGGGAGTTTTTTCGCGGCGCTGAGGATTCCAGCGAAGTGGCTGCGTTGTGCCGAGGTTGACGTGCCACGTGATAGGACTCGTGGGATAACCATCAGTCCTGCCGCACCTACTTCTTGAGCGTGTGCTGCGTGTGCAGAAGCGATCTTTGGGTTTTGAGCTCCGGTCCCCACGACGACGGGAACCCCTGCGGCAGCAAGTCTTGCGACTCCCTCCTGACGTTGCGCATCGGTCAGCAGTGGCCAGTCTCCCATCGATCCGCAGTAAACCACTGCGCGCATTCCAAGTCCGATGAGCTCCTTTCCTTTTTGGACCAAAGCGTCAAAGTCCGGTACACCATTTTGGGTGCAAGGGGTCATCAGTGCAGGAATGCAACCTTGGAAGACATCGGCCAATCGAGTCACGAACGGTACTCCATGAAAATGTAGGTTTGAGATTGAGTCCTTCGGGGCATCGAAGTCGTTTATCCGATACTTGCCCGATTAGGATAAGTATAAGCGAACACCTAGGATTTCCCAAACCTTGAAATAGCCCGGCTATCTCTTCGGTTTGTGGTATTTGCAGAGCTATAAGCCAGCTGTTTGTAGAGTTAAGCTACAAGCTCGTGGATCACATGGCCGTGAACATCGGTCAAGCGACGTTCGATACCGTTATGATAAAAGGTTAATCGCTCGTGATTGATCCCGAGCAGATGCAGGGCAGTGGCGTGCAAATCGTAACAGTAAGTTGGCTTTTCGGCAGCTTTAAATCCTATAGTATCACTGCTTCCATAGCTCAGCCCACCTCGTACTCCGCCACCGGCCATCCATGCGGTAAACGCGCCCGGATTGTGGTCTCTGCCCTTTTGGGAGCCTTGCATAAATGGTTGCCGACCGAACTCGCTGGTGCAGATGACCAAGGTCGATTCAAGGAGTCCTCGCGTTTTGAGGTCTTCGAGGAGTGCCGAAGCTCCTGTATCGAGGATCCTTCCCCAGTAGCCGTGATCTCGGACGATGTCTTCGTGAGAATCCCAGTTTGGCCGGATGGCTTTTTGGGATGTATTCTCTGCTCCACAGTAGATTTGAACGAATCGAACCCCTCGTTCTACTAAACGTCGCGCCAATAAGCACTGTTTGCCGAATGGCCCTATGTCGGGATCCTCCAATCCATATCGCGTTTGAGTCGCAGCAGTTTCATTTTCGATGTTGACGGCTTCTGGTGCGCTGAGTTGCAGTTTTCCGGCTAGTTCAAACGAAGCGATGCGAGCTTCTAGCAACGAATCGGATTCCCGGTTACTTGCGTGCTGTCGATTCCACAGTTGCAGTAATTTCATCCCTTTTTCTTCGTCGTTTGGACTTATCGGGCGAGCCGGAAACAAATCGCGAATGACTTCTTGCGATCCCCCGGTTTGCATAACGGTCCCTTGATGTACCGCAGGTAGAAACCCTGCTCCCCAATTGATGATTCCTCCCGGTGGCAACCCTCTTGTATCGGGCAATACGACAAATTCCGGAAGGTTATCGGTTTCGCTTCCAAGGGCATACGTAACCCATGATCCCATAGAAGGAAAACCTGGTTGGATGAATCCGCTATTCATCATGAACATCGCTGGGCCATGCAACGCTGATTTGCTCTGCATCGAGTGGATGAACGCAAGGTCATCAGCAGAACGGGAGAGTTGGGGGAATAGATCCGATATCCACAAACCTGATTGACCCCGTTGTTGAAAGGGCCAAAAACTCTTTGCATGAGTCCCTGCAACCCCCGCAAATGTCTGTTTGCCGAGTTCCGCATCAAAGGGTGTTCCATGCAATCGTTCAAGCTCGGGTTTGTAGTCCCAAGTGTCGACATGGCTCAGTCCCCCTGGACAAAAAATCTCAATCACATGTTTGGCTTTTGGAGCATGATGAAGCCCTCGTTCGCCTTCTTGTGTACGCGAGGTTCCTGAAGCTTGCTTCTGTAGCAAGGTCGAGCAAGCGATGGCACCCAAGCCGCTTCCGAGTCGCATCAACCAATCGCGGCGAGCGGAGGTGGTCGGAGATTGAATGCTTGTTTTGGGCTCGGTCTTTTGCATTGTCGTTATCTCTCTTTATGTTACGTGCAAATCGGTCGATTCATGTGCAAGTTGATTGGGGGGACTGACGTTCATCAGTCGACATAAACGAATTCATTTGTGTTTAGTAGGATTCGACACAACTGAAACAAGCCAGCTTCTCGGATCAACTCCTTTCCGCTTGCGATCTCCTCTTGGGATGCTTGCCGACCGAATGCCAATCGAATTGCCAGTCTAGCTTGGTCATCCGGGGCGTCCCCGATTTCGCGTTTCACGCGATTTTCGAGTTGCTCACTTTGTTGCAGAACAAATGCGTTATTGAGGGTGGCCAAGGACTGGATAGCGGTGGTTGTTGTGTTTCGCACCGGCGTAAGTGTCGCAGGATTAGGACAATCCAGAGTGGTTAAGAAAGGGTGAGGGGTGGTGCGGACTATGAATCGATAGATGCTTCGGCGAAACACTTCTGGGGCATCGATTACTCGGTGCTTGTAAACGGGTGCATATTCTTCTTGGTATTCAAAATCGCGATAACCGGGTCCATACATCGTTCGATTCAAAGATCCGGAAACGCTTAACATCGCATCCCGCAGCGATTCTGCATCTAATCGCCTCGGATTCTGACGCCAAAGCAACCAGTTTTGATTATCCGTTGTAGTCGCTAATTCGTTGCTACCTGAAGAGCTTCGTTGATAAGCGTCCGAAAGCAGAATCATTCGATGGATTCGCTTGATTGACCAGCCGTTTGATTGAAACTGTTGGGCTAACCAATCTAGTAACTCTGGGTGAGATGGCATCGCACCGCCAAGTCCGAAATCACTTGGGGTTGCAACCAACCCTTTTCCAAAATGATGCTGCCATAGGCGATTGACCATGACGCGAGCAGGAAGAGGGTTGTCGACAGAAGTCAACCAATTCGCGAGGGCAATTCGACGCTGAGCATCGGTTGATTGCTCGTTGAGAGTTTCGATGTCCGCAAGTACCGGCCCAACGCAGGAAACGACGGAAGGCTTAACGGTTTCCCGTAGGTCCTCGGGGTTTCCGCGATGCATGCGACGTGTCTCAGAAGGCGTTTCAGCTTTCACACCATAGACTCGCCGGGGTTCCGGTAAGGACTTTAAGTCGTCTGCTAGTGACTGCGAATGCTTGCGAAGCGCTTCGATCCTATTTTTCTTATCTTGCGATTTCTCGCCAAGCGACTCTTCGCCTAGCAGTTTCTCGTCTTGCAAGGGAGCAACGGAAGCATCGATGAAGCAGACTTGGTCGTGACTGATCCCGTTTCCCGCATCGGTTGCGATCAACGTGAGGTAGGTGTTGTGCGGTCCAAGCTCGCAGCGGATGTCTTGGAGGCCATCGTTACGACCGAGCCCGAGTCGCTTAAAAACAACTTTCCCGTCGACAAGCACATGGACATCCGCTCCAGCGGTTGGCGTCTGGCCGAAGTAACCGACTTTGGCGGTGAAGACAAATGACTTTGGGCTCTGTGGCTGGCTGGTTGGTTGCTCGTTTACAAATGCTTTGCTCAGCTCAGCATACTCCATTCGAAAAGTGATCCCTGCATTCGCATGCAGTGCAAGCATGCTGTGACTCGGTGGAGAGCAGTCTGTATCGCCCAGGCTTGCTGAGAACTGAGAGTTTACCGGTCCGTTTCGGATGGCATCCCAGACTTTCGTATCGGTCGGTGGGATACAATCTGTGACGACGCCCGTTGTGGATATTTTCAGTTCGTTGCTCAACTGTGCATCGGGGCCAGCGGCTGATCCATTTTGGACAATGCCATTCGGGACAAAGACCGAATCGATCCATGGGGAGCTTGTAGGGTTGAGTCGGTTTGCCACGACACCATCGAGAAAGCCAGATTTCTCACTCGGTGATCGAACTTGTCCGGTGCTAGGATCGATTCCAGCACCAAGCTTTCCAGTCCCAAATCCATTTCCGCCCCCGACGATGTCTGCCAGGGATAGCCCATGGGTCAATTGAAGAAGCTCTTGATCGACTTGGTCTTTCTGAGTTTTGAGAAGTTGTCTCTTCGATTCGATCGACTGCAATTGTGCTTCTGAGACCACTCGATCACCTCGTTTAACTCCTGAGAATACTGCCGTCAACGAGTAGTATTCGCTTTGGCGGATAGGATCGAGTTTGTGGTCGTGGCACCTTGCGCAATGAATCGTCAGCCCGCATACGCTTGTCATGACTTGCGTGACGATATCGTCTAAATCGTCGGCTCTTGCAAGACGCTTGATCACCGGACTTGGGGTTTCGATCTGTCCGACAAAGTCCCAAGGGCCGACAGCGAGGAAGCTCGATGCGATGGTCGACTCGTCGGTGGGCTTTTGAAGGACATCGCCGGCAATTTGGTGTTGTAGGAATGTATCGAAAGGCATGTCAGAGTTGAAAGCATCGATAACCCAATCGCGGTAGGGCCAAGCATTGTCGCGGCGTTGATCGCGTTCGAACCCGTGTGTATCTGCATAATGAGCGATATCTAGCCAATGCCTTGCCCACCGCTCTCCGTATTGAGGAGATGCTAACGCTTGATCGACTAACCGCTCCCAAGCGTCGGTTGAATTGTCGTTTACAAATCGATCCACTTCATCTGGTGTGGGGGGGGTACCGAGCACGTCGTAGCTCAATCGGCGGATCAATATCTCGCGCGTTGCACGGGGAAGGGGAACGATACCCTGTTTGCTCATTTCGTCGAAGAGGAATCGATCGATCGGAGTCGTTGCCTGTGTATCTGGCGGTACATCTGGAACGTCGATTTTCAGTGGGATGTTCTTCCATGCCCAATGGTTCAAGCGAGGATCTGCGAGTGGTTCATCCCCCCATGGGGCATTTGCATCGATGAAACGCCGAAGGATTTCAATTTGTTCGCTTTGGAGGGGTTTGCCATTCGGTGGCATTCGGCTCGAGTCGCTCGCGGTGATGCGCGCGATGAGTAAGCTTGCATCGCTTTTGCCAAGTTCAATTGCGTTTCCTGAGTCGCCACCGCTCAATAAACCTTCTCGATGATCAAGGCGCAGTCCACCTTCGGTTACGCTCTGTGCGTGGCACTCCAAGCAGTGATCTCTTAGAATGCTGCGAGCGCTGCGTTCAAGGTCTCCTTCTGCGGCCTCTTGCGATTTGTCTTGAGCAAACCCAACAGCATTCCAAAGTAGCGTGCAGGCACAAAGACTCATGGCGAGGAGTATCTGGTGATGCCATCGTAAGTAACGGGCACTTGGCATTTGAAGAGTTCTATGTGAGTGAGCAAACATGGAAATAAGACTTAATGCAAATGTATTAGGGTAAAGTAGGGTTGGCTTGGGATCGAGGATCGTGCCGATGAGTTGCGAGGAGAGCTAGGGCGACAAGAGCGAATGCCGCGCTGGTTAGAAGTGCCGTAGCAGCCCCGGCTTGATGCCAGATCCAACCCGTTAGGACGCTTGAGACTAGCGATGCGATCCCGGTTAAAGCGTAGTAAATGCCCATGGCGGTTCCTCGATGGCTTTTGGGAGCGACGTCAGCGACGAGGGCTTTGCCAACCCCATCGGTAAGTGCAATATAGACTCCGTAGATGGCAAGCAGACCCCAGACAGCGAGATGGTTCGCTTGGGATAGTAGAGCAAAACCCGCATACACCAGAGCATAGATCAACCAACCAGCAGCAATTAGTTTCCATCGACCGATGCGATCGCTCAACAGCCCAATTGGATAACTAAGTGCTGCATAAACAATGTTGTAGATGGCATACGCAAGGACAACGGCCCAGGGAGAGAATCCCAATTCGCTGACCCGCAAAAGTAGGAATGTGTCGCTGCTGTTTGCCAAAGCAAAAATGATCAGCATCAAAATCACAGACCAGTAGGATTTCGGGAGTGCTCGGATTCTCTCAAGAGATGTCATCGATTTCGAAGGATCAACCGAAACAGATTGGTTGAGGATGACTTTATCGGTGTCAGGATCCATCTTCTCGTGAGGTTCGCGGACGAGAAAGGTCAGTCCCCAAGATGCCAATCCGAGAATTGCGGAAACAAGAAATATTTGCTGAAAGGAATCGAGGGATAGTGTCGGCGTTGTAGCAATGTGGGATTGATCGGGCGTACCCGTCAGGTACCAAAGGAGGAATGCAGCGATGAGGACACCGACGAGGGCACCTGCCGTATCGAGAGCGCGGTGAAGCCCGAAGGCTTCGCCTCGTTGATCGCTTGGTACGGAATCGACGATCAAGGCATCGCGAGGTGCACCCCGCAGTCCTTTTCCGAATCGGTCGAACATGCGACCGGTGAAGATCCATCCCCAGGAGGTTGCAAATGCGATCAAGGTTTTCCCGAAGACAGGCAGGCCGTATCCCCAGTGCAACCAACGGGTGCGGCCAGTGGTTGATGCTGAGCGATCGCTTCGAATACCAGCGTAAGCGCTCATCAGGGAGACCAGCAGGACGGCTGCACCTTCCATGGCGCCGAGTTGGATTTCATTCGCGCCAAGAACGCCGATGACGAAGAGCGGCAGAAGTGGATACATCATCTCGCTCGATATGTCGGCGAAGAACGAGACGAAGCAAAGTAGCCAGACGTTTGCCGGTAGCTTGCGACGCTTAGAGGTATGCATGTGGTTCTCGCCGCTCATTACTACGTCTTGCCCATGTTGAGCGTTGATGGGATCGGGTTACTCAGCGAAGAATGCCCGGAGGGATGGGTGGAGTTCGATTGGACAGGTGTCATTTGCGGTGAGCATATGCAGCCACAGAGATTGGTCATCGGAATCTCGGATCGTGGATGAATTGAGTATGAAATCCGGCGTCTGCGTTTGAAAAGAGATCCAAGTCAGGGCGGGAGGATATCGCTCGGCTAGTTTGCCGAATTGTTCGGAAGTCGAGAAGAAATTGCGTGGGCTCGTGGTGCAATA
>CAIJIZ010000693.1 GCA_903820735.1 uncultured Pirellula sp. | reverse complement strand
TGCGGAAGCGCGCAAAACCACTCCTGGGAGGGGTTTTGTTGGCAGGGAGGTGGCTTAGAGATCGCCAAGAAGTTTTCGGACGGCGGATTCCAAGTCGGCTTGTCGCATCAGAGATTCCCCGACGAGAATGGCCGCAATTTGATTTTCCTTAAGGTACTTCACGTCCGCATGGGTCGCGATGCCGCTCTCGCCGACGAGGGTAATTTCGGCCGGTATCTCCGCGCGCAAGCGAACGACGTGTGAGAGATCGACGGTGAAGGTATCGAGGTCGCGATTGTTGACCCCGATAAGTCTCGGGTTCAGGTTCAAGACGGGTTGCAAGTTTGCCTTGGCATGAATTTCTACCAAGGGAGTCATCTTCAATTCCACGGCGAGAGAGAATAAGTCTTGAAGCTTGGAGGCTTCGAGGCATTCTGCGATCAGAAGTATGGCATCAGCACCCGCTTCTCTTGCTTCCCAAATCTGGTATTCGTCGATAAGGAAGTCTTTTCGCAGAACCGGAAGTTGAACTGCTTGCCTGATCGCGCGAAGGTATTCGAGGCTACCTTGAAAATAGGAAACGTCGGTCAGAACACTTAAAGCAGCTGCACCGCCGGCCTGGTAAGCATGTGCGATTGCCAAAGGATCGAAAGGGTCGCGGATGACCCCTTTCGATGGACTAGCTTTTTTGACTTCGGCAATCAACCGCATGCGTTGATGACCGGCTAGGGCACCTAGAAAATCTCTAGGTGCGGGCGCAACCTCAGCGGCATATCGCAAATCCTGTATCGAACGATGTCGTTTCGCTTCTGCGATTTCATCGTGTTTCGTTCGAACGATTTTTTGAAGGATTGAGTTCATGGACCGACCAAGTCCGAGTCGAAGACGCGAACTTGTTTCCAATTCGGTTTCTGTTCTTCGATGAACTTCAGGTGCCTCGGTTCGGTTTGGTATGTGTCGTGAGTGGATTTACTGTCGAAAATTAAGTTTAGAACAACATCGTAGCCGTGATCATTGACAGGCCGAGCAAGTTCACGGTTGAGGGTGCCGACCGAGAAGTGCGCGACTCCCTGGTGGCCGCTGAGGTATTTGTGGCAAGCGGCAAGCAGTTCATTGACTTTTGCTTCGCTCGCATCGTGGAGAGTGAAGTAGACCATGTGGGAAAGTTGCTTCATGATGCACTTTGCTTGGAATTTGAGGATTTGAAATAGTCAGGAGGGCTAAAGCTACCCGTTGAAACGATTTGCTTCGGTAGTAACCACTGGTAGCAGGGATTACCTGGCAACAAAGCAGCCGGGCAGTAGCATAACCGGGCAGTAGTATAACCGGATTCGCCGGTAGAGAAACGGCAGAGGTTGGTTTGCTGCAGTCGTCGCTATGTCCAAGACCGTGACCTTGAGCATGCGGCGTGTGCAAAAGCACCATGCCGTGCGAGGCCATCGAAAAGAAGATTCGGGTCTTCCTGTATTGAAGTAGCTAGTTACAAGAAGACGGCATGCTACCGCAGTTGCGCAGCACCAAAATTTGACCATCAAAACAGCCATTTTTTAGTCAGCTGTGATCGTTACCCTTTACTACTTTCCACTCTCTAAAATCTACTTTCTAGCCGCGCAACGGATCGCTGAGTTCGCGGATGTAAAAGTACATAATGTGCGGACTCGGAAGAGAGCCTTAGCACGGAGTGGAAATGGTTGACGCGGCTAAAAGGGCGTCTTCATTCATTACTGGCGAATAGAGAGGCCGAATTCACTATGCTTCGAGTCAGCAAAAATCGACTTCCCTCCGCCGTGCGGTTCAATTCACCGCCATGTATTCATTTCCGGAGGTGTTTCGCGTTACCGATCTATTTCGACCGCATGGCGGGATTAGCGAGCAATTTGGGGACATTTCCGGACATAGGCCCCGATGCCAACCGACGAGTTCCAATTGTCACAATTCAAGACGGATTTCTGCTGTGCAGGAAATTTTTGGCTTCCGCTGACCGATAACGGAGCTATTATTCCTGAATACAAGAAACGTGTTGATCGAAGAAGGCTTGCATTGATGTCATTAGGCAACCGATTGAAATTCGCTCGCGAATCTGTGGGACTGACTTTGAAAGAGGTTGAAGCCAAGAGTGGATTGGGTGTTTCGTCAATCTCCGACTGGGAGAATGAAGGACGAGAACCGAGTCTGTCGCAGCTTACTACCCTAAGCAAAGTCTACCGCCGCTCGTCCTCGTTCTTTCTGGAGGAGGGCGAACTAGCGAGCGACGTCGTTCTGTGGCGGCAAAAGCCTGCTGAGCGGGCTGAGGATATTGAGCGACAGTTGATTCAGCTTGCCGAGCACTATCATCACCTTGAAGCGTGCTGCGGTGATCCACGACCGGCTAACCTGACATTGGTTGATATTCCTCAGGGGCCAACGGACTACGTCTATGCGGAAAAGCTAGCGCACGATTTCCGTAAGAAGTACGACCTGGGAGAACGTCCCGGGAACGTGTTGCTACGTGTGCTCGAAGAGATTTGCCATGTGAAGGTATTTCACCTTCCCTTCGAACCGACTGGCACGGCGGCTTGTTCCCAGAGCGAACGTTTTGGGGCAGCCGTCCTATTGAATTCAAACAACGTGCATTGGCGACGGAATTTTGATCTTGCTCACGAACTGTTTCATCTGCTGACGTGGAATGTCTTTCGGGTCGGCGACAACCAACGTACACCGACGGAACAGGAAGAGAAACTTGCCAATGCATTTGCCGGGCGTTTGCTAATGCCACCTGATGTATTGCGAATGGCCGTCGCAGATCAGCGTCGTGGCAAGCAGCAACTTGATTTCGATGACTTGTTCGAGATCGCTAGGCAGTTCGACGTTTCTGTTCAAGCGTTGCTCGTTCAGATGGCCAATACCAATTTGATGGCTAAGGATCGATTGCAACCCACGTTGAAGGCTCTAAAGCCCAAGATTGATTTTTGGGATCGACCTTGTGGCGAAGCACCGCGCTCTCGTCCGCTCAGATTCGAAGCACTAGCGCGAGAGGCGATCGAAAAGGGGCTAATCTCAACGGGCAAATTTGCGGAATACATGGGGCTGACTCGCGTTCAAGCTATGAAGGTCATTGCCAGCGAAATATGGACTCGACCGGAGCAGGAAGCGGATGCCCAAGTTCAAGTTATTGATTCTTGATGCAGGAGTGGTCATCACTCTGCATCAACTTGGTATCTGGCGGCAGGTCGTAGAACGCTGCGACCTTCACGTGTCCCGAGTTGTCGTAGAAGTCGAGTCACTATTCCATCGCGATTCCAGCGATGATCTGGGAGAGTACGGCCAAGGTGAGTACGGCCAAGGTATAGACATCCAGTCGGATGTTGCTTCAGGGGCTGTGTCTGTTTTCGATGTTCCCATCGGGGATGTCGAGAGATTCCGTCAGGCGTTCGACGATTCTTACGCTGCAGGTATCCATGATGGCGAAGCTGAGTCGTTGGCTTACCTGTTTGCGAATCCTCAGAGGGATTGGTTGATTTCCTCCGGTGACGCCATTGTTTTTAAGGTGCTGGGTAATTGCGGATGCGGTGAGCAGGGCATATCAGTTGAAGAAATACTGAGTCGACTTGGTCTGACCAAGCAACTCGAATGGCAGTATACGAAACAATTCCGCGAGAAATACACTAAGATCGGACAGCAGAACCGCATCCAAGGTCGTGGAAAGCGTTGACGTTCACGTACACACGGATCGCCGCAGGCTAAGCAACACTCATTGCCCACAACAACATGAAAATCAAAGACTACATCGCAAACCAAATCCTGCTTCCCAGATTCATAAATTTGAAGTGATGGGTGTCTACGACGCAGAACGGCGATATCGCGAGTTGTGTCAAGAGTTAGCGTCTGAAGCAATTACAGGTGGTGGACGCAACGGACGGGAGCCGTATGCGGGAAAACCGCCTGTACGGTTCGGTGGGGGGTGGGGGCTTAATCGCCCCCCGCCTACCCCACCTATCTACAGCGCGCAGGGTGCTATTGGGGGTAAAAAGGTGCCAAAGCGTGCTGTGAAAACAGCTTGCGGGGGTGCTAGCACTGCCTAAGAAAAAACCCCAGATCCTTTGGAAGAACCAGGGGTTTTCTTGGAAAAATCAAGAAGTGAGAGCGGAGGGACTCGAACCCTCGACCCAAGGATTAAAAGGTGTCCAAAACTCCAAGCAAACACTACAGGACGACGGCATGCTACAGCAGTTGCGCAGCACCACGTAAAAACGACCAAAACAGGTATATTCTTGGCCGCTGCGACGTTTACCCGTCTCTACTTTCCACTCTCTAAAATCTACTTTCTAGCCGCGCAGCGGCTCGCTGAGTTTTCGGACGCAAAAGTGCTGAACGTTGTAACGCGGAGCATCGCAGGGAAAACGAGGTTATTCGAGTTGGCCAGCCGAAGTACCTTCAAAGTTTCCTCGACTCTCAAGGTTTGTATTGAGTCTCGCGATTGTTAACTGGTGTGGGGTTTTTCCGAATGCGTCCCTTTTCGACAGACCGGTAAACAACGCGCGACACATATTTGAAAACAGGTCTATTCGATTTACGGTATTCCGTATAATCATCGGCAGAAGTGTTTTTCAGTCGTCAAAAATCGAGAGTTTTACTTGATCCCCGAACTACGTGATGATGGGTACCTACCAGAGGGTGTCCATCTGTCGGAACTTGAAGAAATCGTTGCGCGGTTTGGAAACACACCGCGACGTAGTCGTTTGATAGCGAGGATCAGGATCTGGGTTGGGCTGGCTCGATCTATCGGCGCTCGAAGGCTTCTTTTAGCTGGAAGCTTTGTGAGTGCGAAACCTGAACCGACAGATGTGGATGCGGTGATTCTACTTCCAGAGAGTTTTGCAAATCAACTTGATCGGGGATTGCAAGACGCCCTGGAACTCGCAGAAATGCTAACAACGCGATATCCAGAAGAGATTTTTGCTGCCGAGGACGATACTGATTGGTACAATTGGGTTGAGTTTTTCACGAGAACTCGTGAATTGGATGCCCGTACTCAAGGGGTTGTTGAGGTGAAACTGTGATCGAAAATGACCAGCAATATCGCAAAGCAGAACAGGAACTAGAGGTCCTTATGTCCAGGCTCAAGGAACTTCAAAGCACGACGACGATAGGTTCTAAGGGGTTTACGAAAGCGGGGATTCGCAAGCTCATAGCCAGAACCCATGAGGAGCTTGCTATTTATGAGAGTCAGTCGGAAGCGAAGATATCTAGGGCAAGCTAGCAGCGACTAGAATCTTAGCAGCGACTAGAACCACAGTGAGCTATGCTGGTGGCATGGTTGCCTTCACACGTCCACAGAGATCTTACGATCATCGACTGCACGAATTGGTTTATCATTCCGGACTTGATCCAAGTCATGTCGGAATTGCGATCCCACGCTCTACCCTTCACACGTGGAAATCGCGAGCCCCTAAACCGGTCGTTGGTCTCATAAGCTCTGACCATTCGATCGTGAAACTTGAATCCGAAGTCGCTCGATTAACCTTGCAAGTGCGTAAACTGCGATGCATTCTTCGTCTCTTAGTAGTGCTTCTCAGACTGTCTAGATTCTCTCTGGAGCTAACAAGACTTCCTGAAGGCAAGAATAAACAACGACTTCTCCAGGAAGTGGATCGCGCTTGCACGTTCTTTCCGCTGCGCAAAGTGCTCGGCATGATACGACTCTCTCCGAGTCGATACCATGCTTGGGTAAGAAGATCCAAATGTGGATTGACCGACATGCCATCATGTCCGAAATCCAAACCGAGTCAATTAACCTCGAATGAAGTCTCTGCCATTCGAGAGATGATCACCGGGGACGATTACCGACACGTTCCTACGACTCGATTGGCGGTCCTTGCACAGCGAATGGGCAAGGTCCACGCATCAGCTTCGACATGGTTGCGATTGATACGGGAACATGGTTGGCGCCGTCAGCGCACCAGGCTCCATCCACCTAAACCCCGAGTTGGAGTCCGAGCCACCAAACCCAACGAGATCTGGCATGTGGACATGACCCTGATTCGCTTGGTGGGCGGAGCGAAAGTGTACATTCACGCTGTGATCGATAACTTCTCTCGGC
>CAIJIZ010000692.1 GCA_903820735.1 uncultured Pirellula sp. | reverse complement strand
GCGGTCGCTTCAGCGGGAAATATCGCGTTAGGTAACATCGAGCGACAAGCCGGAGGCATTGGCGGCAAGGCCAAACAGTCGATAACCATTTGGCGAGCAGAGCCAACGCAGGGCCTATCGAGCAACTCTCCCGACCATGGGATTGCGGGTCTGATGATCTCCGGCCTAGGTGATACCCTTCTGTCGGTCGATCAAGCCGGCGAGATGCAGCGATGGAAGGCCGAAGGGGCCGACAAGCTTGTTTCACTCGGTGGGTACAAAACCGTCACCGCAGAGAAAAGTCAGCTGTCATCGAGCGAACCGCTTCTAGGCAGATCCTCTTGGGCGCTGGGAAATCGGCATGGTGAAGTCGAAACGGTGGCGATTACCGCTTCGACCTCGGGTCAAGAATTACGATCGATCCACCGGGTTTCCAGTGGCCTATCGCCGGTGACCCGAATTGCGAGTTCACCTTCACAGCGACTCCTCGCAGTCACCGGTCCTGGTTCCGGCTTGAAGGTGATTCATGTAACGAGTGAAAGGATAGTAGCTGGACTCAACGATTTGAAAGTCGATGAAAAGTCACGATTGCAGTTCTCAAAAACTGGCCAAGAAATCTTCTTGTGCTCAGATGCCGAAATGAAAATCCTTCGTCTCAATAGCGATTTCCCAGAAGCATCTTGGAAGTCTTTCTTCGAGCCACTTTGGTATGAAGGATACCAAGGTCCGCAACACATTTGGCAAAGCAGTACAGGAAGTATCGAAGGGGAGACGAAGTTTGGTTTAATGCCGTTGATCTTCGGAACGCTCAAGGCCACCTTTTATTCCATGTTGATCGCCGCCCCAATCGCAATCTTGGCCGCTATCTTCGGCAGTGAGTTTTTGAGTCCGGCTTGGCGATCACGCTTCAAACCTTTGATCGAATTGATGGCAAGTGTTCCGAGCGTTGTCTTGGGTTTCATCGGTGCGATGGTGCTTGCTCCCGTGATGAGGGAATCTCTCTTCCAAGTCCTTTTATCTGTAGCGATGACATTTTTCCTATTTTTGTTCGCAGCGCACCTATGGATGATGATTCCCATGGACCGCGCGATTCCGCTTCGGCGTTACAGATTGCCGCTGATGTTTTTGGTTCCTCCACTTGCGATGTACCTGTCCCACCTCTTCGCAAGCCCAATCGAACGCTGGATCTTCGGCACCAACATTCAGCAATGGCTCACATCGATGCAGCAGTCGAGCTGGCCGGGATGGTTCCTTCTCGGACTTTTCCCTGCAATACTCTTAGTCCTGTGGCTGCTTACTAGCCCCTTGCAAGGTTGCTTGAAGTGGTGCTCAAATCAACTCAAGTGCACGGGACGAGCGGGTTGGCAATTCGTCCTATTCTTGGTTGGTTCTCTTCTGGTTTTGCTCTCAGCAATGTTCTTTGCAACCCTTTTGAACAATTTCGGATGGGATGCGAGAGGAACACTGATCGGTCCATACCAAGAACGCAACGCATTGTTGGTAGGTGGTATTCTTGGATTCGCCATCATCCCCCTGATCTATACCCTCGCCGACGATGCCCTACAGTCGGTGCCTCAGCATTTGCGAAGCGCATCGCTCGCCTGCGGTGCGACCACTTGGCAAACGACCACTCGCGTCGTTGTGCCGACCGCCATGAGCGGTCTGTTTAGCGCTTTGATGATCGGGTTCGGAAGAGCTATCGGTGAGACGATGGTTGTCTTGATGGCTGCCGGCAATACTCCGTTGATGGACGTCAATCCATTCAACGGTTATCGAACCCTTTCCGCGACGCTTGCTACCGAACTGCCAGAAGCCGCTCGCGGATCGACGCACTACCACACCCTGTTCCTCGCGGCACTCCTGCTGTTTCTCTTTACACTGATCGCCAACACCTGCGCGGAGTGGGTTCGCATGCGATTCCGAAAGAGAGCTTTTCAGTTATGAGCCGAACCATTCCCAAACGTTCAATGCAATCTGGCGTTACCGCCCAAGGCGAGCCGATGGTTTGGCTCTCGGGCGGTATGTTCGCTATCGCTTGCTTGATGATCATCTCATTACTGGCCTTAGTTCTCTGGCAAGGTCTCTCGACACTTTGGCCTAGGAACTACCTCCTTTACACTCGCCCCGACGGAGCTCTCGTCGCTGGTGAGATGTACGGTCGCACTAAAGAAAATGGGACGACAAAACTTTATATGAGGTCGGGAAATTACGACGTTTCCAATCAACACTTTCTCTACGCAGACGAAGCCGACCTAGCATCTGCAAGCCCTTGGAAACCAAACACACTATGGACTGTCGAACGGAAAGAATGGGGCAATCTCTACGGTTTCCCCAAACAACTCTCATGGAGCGATTCCCCAAGCGATAAGTTCAGCGACGAAGTGCATGCAGCGATGAAGGAATCCCGGAGCCTTGATCAAAAGATTGCGCTCGAGAAAGAGCAACTCAAACGAATCGATCATGCGATTTCCGAAGCTCGCTTAGCCATCCGAAAAGTCGAACTCAACGAAAAGTCCGACCTGCAAGGAGATATTGACGAAGCCGTCGCGGCGCGATTCCAAGCTGCCGAACAGAACTCTTCGAACTGGACTCCGACTCGCACGATATCCGATCGAGCAAAAAATGCGATATTGCGATTTGCCGACGTCTCCTACAAGGCCGATGCGGAAATGGCCTCTATTAACGAACAAATATCGCAACTCGAAGCCAAACGAGCAGAGAGAACGGTCCTATTTGAATTGCCTATCGCCGATCCGATCGGAAACCTCGAATTAGGCTGGGATCAAGTCCTCGAAGGCAAACTAGGTTCATGGGATGCCTTTAAGGAACTCGTCGGCCCACTTTCGATCGATGGCGAGACCAACAACAACCCACCAACCATCCAAGTACACCGAATCAGCGATGAGCAAGTCGCTTGGCAAACCCTCGGCAATGGCAAGCTACCGAGAAACTTCTTGCTGCGGAAAGCTTCTCCAGGCTCCTGCGAAGTCTTCTCGATGCGAGAGCACTCCGTAATTCTTGCAGACATCGTTCGATTCTTTCCCCCTAATCAACTCAATACGTTTCAGCGTCTCGGGGTCTATTTCGCCCGCTGGTGGGAGTTTCTTCTCGGAGAACCTCGAGAAGCCGGCATCGAAGGTGGCTTCTTTCCCGCCATTTGGGGAACTGTTGTCATGACCCTAATCATGTCGCTTGCGGTGATGCCATTTGGCGTCCTTGCCGCCCTCTACATGAGAGAGTACGCAAAACCAGGCCCTCTACTTAGTGCTATTAGAATCAGCATCAACAACCTCGCAGGCGTGCCAAGTATCGTCTATGGTGTCTTCGGCCTGTCGTTCTTCTGCTATATGGTCGGCGGATATATCGATGGTGGACCTGCCAAAGCCGGATTCGAACCATGGCCAAGCGCGACGTGGTTCTCGGCGTTGGGATTGCTCGCCGTTGTCGGGATCATCGCGTTTAGTGTCGCTCTGCTCGCTGGCCAGATGGGTATCCACGCAACGAACCGCCGCCGATGGCTTCGCAACGCAAGCGCCTTGCTCTGGCTCGCAACCTTAGCAGGCATCGCCCTACTGCTTATCAAAACCCCGCACTTCCACGGATTCTATCAAGCACAATTACCCAACCCAACTTTCGGAAAAGGCTGCTTGCTCTGGGCTGCTTGCACCCTCGCATTGCTAACCCTACCGGTTGTAATCGTTGCGACCGAAGAAGCCCTAGCGGCCGTTCCAAACTCACTTCGCGAAGGCAGCTACGCTTGCGGCGCCGGCCAATGGCAAACCATTCACCGCATCGTTCTACCGTACGCACGACCCGGTATCATCACCGGCTTCATCCTCGCCATGGCTCGTGGGGCTGGAGAAGTCGCACCGATGATGCTAGTCGGTGCAATCCCCCTAGCCACCGAACTCCCCCTGGATACAGAATTCCCCTTCATCCACGGCTCAAGATCCTTCATGCACTTGGGTTTTCAGATTTACTCACTCGGGTTTCAAAGCCAAAATAGTGAAGCGGCCAAGCCGATGGTATTTACAGCAACCCTCTTATTGTTAACCATTGTGACTCTACTCAACCAAACAGCCATCTGGCTGCGAGCTAGACTTCGCAAGCGATTTCAATCGAGCCAATTCTAAAAAGTGTTCCATGAATAGACTCAAAGCAATCGCCGACGGACAAACCGTCGAATCTGTAATCCACGAAGAAGTTTTAGCCAAAGACGTCGTCTTGTCGGTAAAGAACTTCAACTTGTTCTACGGACGCAAACAAGCTTTACACAACATCTCGATGCCCATCGCCAAAGGGATGGTCACCGCATTGGTCGGCCCAAGCGGATGTGGTAAGTCGACGCTGCTTCGTAGCGTCAACCGCATGAACGACTTGATCGACTCCGTTCGGATCGAAGGCGATATGCTTTTGAACGGCGAATCGATTTTTTCACCCGGGGTCGATGTGATCCAACTCCGAAAACGAATGGGGATGGTATTCCAAAAACCCAACCCATTCCCCATGAGTATCTTCGAAAATGTCGTATACCCGCTGAGGATCGACGGAGAACGAGATAAAACCGTCTTGATGCAAGTCTGCGAACACGCCTTGCGCGGAGCTGCTTTGTGGGACGAAGTCAAAGATCGATTGCACGAAACCGGTCTTGGACTCTCCGGTGGCCAACAGCAAAGACTCTGTATCGCTCGCGCAATCGCAAGCGACCCGGAAGTCCTCTTGCTCGATGAACCTTGCTCAGCCCTCGACCCTATCGCAACAAGCAAAATCGAAGACTTGATCGATAAGCTTCGCGGTGAGTATTCGATCCTTATCGTCACTCACAATATGCAACAAGCATCTAGAATCAGCGATCATACCGCCTTTATGTACCTCGGAAGACTTGTGGAAATGGCCGAGACGTCGACGATTTTCACTCGCCCGCAACTGCGTGAGACCGAAGACTACATCACTGGCCGTTTCGGCTAGAATCTAGTAGTTCAACTCTTCATCCACCAAGCGATGCTTCTACCATTAAGCGTCGCTTGATCCACCGCTGTTCTTCAACGCGACATGATCGACAAATAGGCTATGTCCCAATCATCGAACCCATCGCCCGCTCCAGATAACACCCCTATCCTCCGTACGATCTGCGGTATCCAAACCCACGTCGATTTCGCCGACACCGCGTCGAACACGAAACGGATGCTACAGTGGCTCGAACACGAGCAAGTTCAAGGGGCCGATCTGGTGGTCTTCCCCGAATGCATGCTCAGCGGCTATTGCTACAGCAGCTTAGAAGAAGCGCGCCCTCACGCACAAAGCATCCCAGGTCCAGCCACCGATGCGATTCAAGCCGTTTGCAAAAGCAAAAACTTCTTTGTGATCTTCGGTCTCCTCGAAGCCACCGAGTCAGGCGATATCCACAATTCGTGTGTTCTCGTCGGCCCACAAGGTGTCGTTGGCACCTACCGTAAAATTCACTTGCCCTACCTCGGCATCGATCGCTTTGTCACCCAAGGTCGCGAACCCTATCGAGCAATCGATGCCGGTGGTATGCGCGTTGGAATGCATATTTGCTACGATGGCTCCTTCCCTGAGTCCTCCCGTTGCCTCGCACTCGATGGCGCAGATTTCCTTGCGCTGCCGACCAACTGGCCGCCCGGAGCAGATACCTTCGCGAAATACCTGCCGAACGCTCGCGCCCTCGAAAACAACGTCTACTTCATGAGCGTCAATCGAGTGGGCACCGAACGAGGTTTCCGTTTCATCGGTCAAAGTCGCCTCTGCGACCCGAATGGCAATCCAGTCGCCGATGCCCCCCACGAAAACGAAGCTGTTTTGCGAGGCACCATCGACTGCGCCAAAGCCCGCAACAAACGTCTCGTGCGAGTTCCCAAGGAACACGTTATCGATCGTTGGGCAGACCGACGACCCGAATACTACCAGTCCATCGTCGCCGATCATCACCTGACTCGGAAAATCGATTAACGCATGAGCAACTGCTCAAGCTTTCGCCACGTCCGCTCCGTAGCCCCACGGTGAGACAACGCCGTATTCTGCCCGCGCGCTGCATATCCCTCTCGAATGTCGGAATTCTCGATCATTCGAATCACCCATGGACCTAACTCCTCCGGTGTCGATAACTCCATCGCCCCTTGTGACTCAAGCAAAATCTGAACCACGTCGCGAAAGTTCTTGGTGTTCGGTCCGAAACATGTCGCGACACGGACCGCACAAGGCTCAATCATATTCTGACCACCGCGCGATCCAAAGGATCCACCGACAAACCCCAAATCCGCTAACCCCCACCACCACCGCAACTCTCCCACCGAGTCGGCCAAAAAAATCCTCCAACTTGGATCGACTCCCTCGCTAATCTGCTGCTGGCCTGTGGCCATCGCGCTGCGGCGCACCCACGGCAATCCCGTTTGCTCGATGAGCCTTGCAACCTCCTCAAACCGCTCCGGGTGTCTAGGCACCAAGATCAATTTCAGATTCGGGTAGCTACCTGCAAGCTTATGGAATGTATCTAGACAAAGCTGCTCCTCTGGAGCTTGGGTACTACCGCATAGCCAAACTATTGGCCGACCAGAACCACCATCGCTGGACGCTAAAGCATCCGAAGCGCGATCAAGATGCAATTCCAACGCTCGCTGCTGGACTTGCACAGACTCTCGATCGAAGTTCGCGCCATCGAATTTAATGTTTCCTGTGACATCAACTCGATCGCGACTTAACCCTAACTCAAGAAACCGATCGCGGTACGTCGTACTCTGTGCTCCCACCCAAGCAAGCTTGCGCACAACGCTTGTTACGAATCCTCCAAGTCGTCGGTAGCCTTCCAACGATCGCTGGCTAAGTCGCCCGTTGATGACCACTACGGGAATCCCCCGCCGCACCGCTAAGGAAATCCAATTCGGCCAAAGCTCCAACTCAGCCAAGATAATCATGTCGGGTTGTGTTCTGGCCAAGGCGCGGGAGATCGCCCATGAAAAATCCATCGGAGCGTAACTGACCACATGCTTACTGTAGAGCTTCAATGCAAGCTCGTAACCCGCGTCAGTCGCGGTAGTAATCAATAATCTCGCGTCGGGCATCTGACGCTCGGCCCGCTCAACCAATGGGCGTATGACTTGCAATTCCCCTACACTCACCGCATGAAACCAAAGGGTCTTGCCCCCCTGCCCTTCTGGGGTCGGCGATTTGCTTATCTCGGGAAGATTACCAAAAAACTTCTTGCTCCATCCCCTTCGGTAGCGGCCTTGCGTCACCCGACGCCACAGCAACCACGGAGTCGCGCAAAGAAGCAAACACAGATAAATTGAATTCAGTAACCAAGTCATGGTATTTAGTAATCGGTACCGAGCGCAAGACCATCATTTCGGCTCTCGGTAGCTCCTTCCAAAACACCCCTTTCCCAGTCGATCAAAATCCCTTGATATCCACCCATCGATGCTTTGGAGGGTTGTAGCACATGGCCTCGTCGAGCAAGCTCGTCGACGGTTCCGCTGGGCAATCCAGATTCGTAATGGATCACTCCTCCCTTCGGATCGGCTGGTACTCCGGTCGGTGTCGCACTCCCTTCATGACGCATCCGGGCAGCATCTCCCGCCATTTGGATGTTCATGCCGAAATCGATCCAATTGACTAGCACCTGCACTTGGCCCTGCGGTTGCATATCCCCACCCATCACACCGAAGACAAATACAGGTTTTCCATCGCGCGTCACCATCGACGGGATGATGGTGTGAAACGGACGCTTTTTCGGTTCAAGTCGATTTGCGTGGGTAGGATCCAGCGAGAAAAGATTCCCTCGATTCTGAAGTGCAAAACCGACATTGCCAGGAACTACCTGACTGCCAAACCCGTGAAAATTGCTTTGGATGAGCGAACAGCAGTTTCGATTCTCATCGACCACACACAGATAAACAGTATCCCCGTCAATCAACTTTGGATCCCCAGCAGGCACATCCGTAAGCGCCCTATCGATAGCGATGCGTTTGTTCTGCTCCTGCGCATAAGCCTTGCTCGCTAGTTGCTTTACCGGCACATCCTCCATCGCCATGTCCGCGTAGTAGCGAGCCCGGTCGGCATAAGCGAGTTTCTTTGCTTCAATCAGCAAATGGGCTGCATCTGGAGAACCCCAACCGAGCGAACGCAAATCATGTTGCTCTAACACATTGAGCATTTGCAAGACCGCGAGTCCCTGACCGTTGGGCGGGATCTGCCATACATCATAGCCACGATAATTCGTCGAAATCGGTGTGACCCACTCGTTGCGGTGCTCAGAGAAATCCTCCGCTTGAAAGTACCCACCGTTCGCACGGCTGAAAGCGATTATCTCTTGCGCAATGGCTCCACGATAAAACGCATCGACTCCTCCTTCACTGATCGCTCGATAACTCTTCGCTAAGTTCGGATTGCGAAATAGATCACCCGTCCGCGGAGCTCGCTCTGCTTGCAACAGGAAAGTCGAACGAGAATCAGCCCAAGGCTTAAACGATTGCTCGGTCTTTGCCCAATAGCCTGAAATGACTGGTGCGACTGGAAAGCCATCTTCGGCAATCTTGATCGCACGCGCAAGAACCTGCCGCATCGGTAACTTGCCATGCTTGGCATGCAGATCAAACCAACCTGCCACACATCCAGGAACACTCCAAGACATAGGCCCGTACAAGGGTATCTCTTTGAGATTCTTCTCTTCAAATACTCGGCGGCTCAACGACGCAGGAGCTCTCCCCGAAGCATTCAATCCGGAAAGCTCGCTGGTCTTCGAATCCCAGACAATGGAATAAAGGTCACCACCGATCCCACAGCTCATCGGCTCGACAACTCCAAGAACCGCGTTCGCGGCAATCGCAGCATCGACCGCTGTTCCACCTTGTTGAAGGATTTCGATAGCTGCTGCACTCGCCCGCGGATCGGAGGTACAAGCCATCCCCTTGCTCGCTACCACAACGCTTCGGCTCTGGGACTTCGGCCCCGACGGTCTATCGTATCGACCGATCTCCACTGCTCCCGCAGAGAGCTTGTCCTGGGGTACGCGAGAGGCTTGAACGGGACGGGTATCTTGGGCGAAGCCCTGTTGCATCTCTACCCCATGCACGAAGAACACCGAACCGACGCATACGCTGGCTTGCCAACTCAGAGCGCTGAGTCTGCGTTTCGACGAGAGTTGCTCGGGCACTGTGAATTGGCAATACGATCGAGCAAACATCGAAACCTCACTTGAAAAAACTATCGCTTAACCGCGTAGTGAAAGTAACCGATCATCATTTCTTCGTAGGTTTGATCTCCCCAAGAGACCCACGCCTTCGAGTCTGGATTGTTAAGGTTTCCATCCGAGTTGTCAAACGCCGCATCGCAGCGCATCCGCGTCCCGGCTGGCACATTGATCGGACTCGCCAATCGATATTCGGTCTGCCAGTTGAAATCATAATGGGGGATGTCCAAGACAACTTCGCGGCGTCGATTTGGATACATGATGGTGTACTTAAAAGACTTGCCTCGCACGTGCATGTGCGGACTAAAGGAAAGGAGTTCGCATTCAGGTAGCTTCTCCGGCAACGTGGCAGTAACCGAGTGGTTCGCTACCCCTGGCGGAATGCTGAACCGAAGATTCACCGCACTGGTGGTGATCACTTCATGCGTCACCGACTGCTCGTCGGCAAACAACAACCCAAGCTTACTCAAATCCTCCGTCGCCGTTCCGTTCGGCGTGTAATGGACTTGGAAAACCAACTCGCTATTCGCCGGTATCCGCTTCGCATATCCACTTGGCATCAATTCTGCGCGCGTACCGGGAACATACCCAGCCAAGAAGGTTCTCGCTCCACCTAAATCCCTTTTTCGCATTCCTTTCGGAGCAACAAAAACTAGGACGTGATGCACCACATCGCGCGCTCCCGGCAAGATCTCGAGTCCTCGCACCCACAAGTCTTTGTCGTTACCGACATCGGCACGAAAATATTGGTAGTTGACGGTGCCTTCCTTTGGTACTCGATAAGCATCCTCACTCATAGGGATCACCAGATCCGGTTCCTTCGGCAGCAACCAACCTGATGTTGCTGCAATCGGGTTTGCAACTTTTTGAAGATCACCCGACTCGGCTCCTCCCGCGGCCCATTGCTCGAGAATCGACAACTCTTTTTCGCTCAGCGTCCGATCATTGGCGAACTTGGCGTGATCCTGCGTAGCGTGCCAAGGTGGCATCGTACGATTCTGTGTGACTTCGACAATCATCTCAGCCCAAGCCGCTGCGTCTTCGTACGTCGACAAATCCATCGGGCCAATGTCCCCTTCACGATGACAGGAAACACAGTGAGCTTGCAAGACAGGTGCAACATGCTCTGCATACGTGATGGGAGCGCCCACAACAGCATCGGACTTTTTGTGATGGACTCGTCCGATCAAACAACCCGGCGCGGTTGTCACCGCCGTGGGAACTTCCCGTCCAGATAGGATCGCTTCAATTGCATCGATCAACTCGCTTGCTGTCTCCTTTTCCTTTGCGTATCCAATTCCGAATTGATCGTCGATCCGACCACGGTATTTCAATTCAGCATTCGTATCCAATACACACACTTCAGGGGTACGTGTCGCTCCCAACAAATCAGCCAATGCTTGATCTGGATCTTTGATGAACGGGATGGTCAATTGATGCTTCCTCGCATGCGCCGCCATCTCCGCCAAGGAGTCTTGAACGTTTGAATCCACTGCAACAAATCGCATCCCACTCTGAGCGTACTTCGTACTCAACTCCTCGATGCGTCGCGTGTAGAGTTTGGCAAGCGGACACTGAGTTCCTAGAAACACAACCACAGTCCCTTTCTTCCCAGACAACTCCGACCACGTCCAATCCTTTCCCTGAAAATCAGTTCTCTTCATCGCGGCCAATCGCTCAGCTAACCCGACCGCACCTGCGGCCTGCAAACCCTCTTGGGCGAAGAGAGGACCGCCCGAAGGCAGTACAACGCCTCCGACACACAACAT
>CAIJIZ010000691.1 GCA_903820735.1 uncultured Pirellula sp. | reverse complement strand
TGGTTCTACACAAGCAACTGATTTCCGTCCAGGACAGTGGGTTCCAAAAACACCAAGAGCAATCAAGACTGCGATTAATAACAATGGTGGTTTTGGTGTGAATGGTTTCTATCTACCAATGAATGATAGTAATAACTTTGGTGCTGATTTTCATTGTGACCCTAACAGCATTATCACACTCAACGAAAAACTACCACAACCCAGAGTAGGTGTTGCAACTACTGCGACTGCTGGTATTGGATACACTGATGCATTAAGAGCAGATCCTTATGCATGTTTGCCGAAAGCTTTTCCCGATGACGTCTCTGGAATGGAGCAGGGGGTGATAGTCGGGATGGGGAATTTGTATTCGAGTTGGGATCATGATTTGTTGGTTGAGTCTATTGGAGAGTTAAAGTTGCGGGGTGTGGAGCCGAAGGTGCGTTGGATTGGTGATGGGGAGGATATGGAGCGGACTCGCAATCGAGTTGCGCAGCTTGGATTGAGTCGATTTGAACTACCTGGTTATTTGGGTTGGGACCAGATGTTGGAGGAATTGCGAGGGGCGCATAGCATTGTGTTCCCGATACGTAACAAGCCGTTGAATTTGGCTCGTTGTCCCTTTAAGTGTTTTCAATTTGCGCAGGCTCGTCGGCCTGTGGTTACGTCGGATGTTGGGGAAGTTCGATCGATCTTGGGTGAGTTGGCTACTTATGTTGAGCCAACTGTTGCCGGTTACGCAGATGGAATTCTTGGGAGCCTTAGAGGTGAGCGATCGGAAGATGTTCCTTATGATTTGACTTCTCACCGATGGGAATTGCGAGCCTTGGAATTGTCGAAAGCGTTGGAGGCTTTGAGTTGAGTTTAGAGCGGATCAAAGTGGTGGTTTTGTGGACACATGTTTCGAGTTACATGGGTGCTTGTTGGCGCGCGCTCGGGGGTCATGAAGATATTGATTTGAGCGTCTTGGCATGGGGGACGAGTTTAGCGCAGAACAATGTTGGTTTTGATGAGCGCGTGGTCGCCGGCGTTCCCCGTATTGAGTTGGTATCCGATCAGGATCTGGAGTTGGGTGAAAAGGTTGGTTCGTTGTTGAAACGTGAGCGGCCTGATGTGATTTTGGTCGCAGGTTGGGGGACGAAGGCTTACAGACAAGAGTTGGGGAAGCTTAGCAAGGTGCGTTGGCAGCAGGACGATGGTTGGAGGCCAAAGGTGCTTATGGGGATGGACACACCTTGGAGAGGTGGGTGGCGACAGTATTTCGCGAAGGTGGCATTGGCGGGTTATTTCAAGGGTATTGATGGGGTGTTGGTCGCTGGGGTGGGGGCTCAGGAGTATGCGAAGAGATTAGGGTTTTCGCAGGATCAAATCTATCGTGGTTTGTACGCTTGGGATGAATCGATGGCTTTGCGGGTTGATAGAGGCGAAGTTTCAGGGCGTGCATTTTTATTCGTTGGGCGGTACGTTCCCGCGAAGGGCTTGGATGTGTTGTTGGATGCATATGGCTTGTATCGCAAGCGTGTGCAGCAGCCTTGGGATTTATGGTGTTGCGGAGCGGGTCCGATGGGGGAATTGATAGTTGGACGCGAGGGGGTGGTGGATTACGGGTTCGTGCAACCGGATGACTTGCCTTCGAAGTTCTCGAAGGCGGAGGTATTTGTATTGCCGAGTTTGTACGAACCTTGGGGGGTTGCGATAGCGGAGGCGATGGGATGTGGGTTGCCGGTGATTTGTACGGATCGGTGTGGAGCTGGCTGGGATTTGGTTGAGGAGGGGATTACGGGCTGGAGGATTAAGTCTGGGGATGTGGAAGCTTTAGCGGCTGCTATGCAAGAGGCGCATCGCAGTAAGGAGCGGTTACGGGGTATGGGGCATGAAGCGAAGCGAGCGGCGGGCGGTTTCACGGCAGATGCTTGGGGGGAACGCATCCGCAGGATTGCAAGAGATTTGGCTGGCAAAAAGGGGGGGCGTGCATCTTGAGCTATGTTGTGCATGTGGTAGGTTCTACGCGATTAGAGCAGGGGGGACCATCCATTTCGGTAACAAGCCTTGCTAATCATTTAGCATTAGCAGGAGTACCGAGCGTTTTGGTAAGTCCGGATCATTCGGAAGACTCGCAGACGCATGTTCAGTCAAGCGTACCTGTGTTTAGCTCGCTGCAAGAGTGCTGGGATCGGGAGTTAAAGGGGGATAACGGGCTGGTGCATTTGCATGGTGTTTGGGATTGGCATCTGCATCGCGATGTTCAGTGGTGTAGGCGGCATGGAGTGCCCTATGTATTTAGTCCGCATGGGATGTTGGAGCCTTGGGCGTTGAGAGCAAAGCGACTGAAGAAGCAGTTAGCTTGGTGGTTGTACCAGAGGCGGGATTTGCAGGGTTCGCAGTTTCTTTTGGCGACTGCAGCGAGTGAGGGTGCGCACTTAAAAAATCTTGGATTGCGAAGTCCGATAGTTGTATATCCGAATGGAGTTCAGATACCTCAAAGCATCGCGAAGATGGCGGGAGGAAGGGAACGCAAGAGGGCGTTGTTCTTGAGTCGAGTACACCCTAAGAAAGGGTTGCTGATGCTAGCGCAAGCTTGGGGGGAGTCGCGTCCCGAGGGGTGGGAGATGATGATTGTTGGGCCTGATGTTGGAGGGCATCGTGCTCAAGTCGAGAGTTTGGTGGATCAGTTGGGGATTCGAAACGATTGGACCTTTCATGATTCCCTCTATGCGAACCAGAAGGAGCAAGCATTTTTGGATTCGGATTTATTCGTCTTGCCGACGTATAGTGAGAATTTTGGAATTGCCGTTGCGGAAGCTTTAGCTTACGGATTGCCCGTGGTTACGACTCGAGGGGCCCCTTGGAGTGGATTGCACGATCGTCGTTGTGGGTGGTGGGTTGAGCCGACGCTCGATGGAGTCAGAGGGGGACTTGAGGCTGGCATACAAGCTAGTGTTGAGCAGAGGCGCGCGATGGGTATGCGAGGACGAGAGTGGATGCGTGAAGCGTTCAGTTGGGACTCGATTGCGATCGGTTTAAAGGGGGAGTATCAGAAGTACGGGTGCGACTTTCAATTGGTTCGCTCAGAGCGAACTGTAAAAGGGATAGATTTATGATCTCGGTGTTGATCTTGACAAAAAATGAGGAAGTCAACCTATCACATTGTTTGGCTTCGTTGAGCTGGTGTGATGATATTGTCGTTTTGGATTCCGGAAGCACGGATCGGACGGTAGCGATTGCCAAGGAGTTTGGGGCCAGGGTAGTTGAGCGGGTGTTCGACAATTGGTCGTCTCATTTGAATTGGGCTGGCAGTCAGATCGATTTCAAGCATCCTTGGTTGTATTACTCCGATGCAGATGAGGTGATGCCGGAGGACTTGCGCGCCGAGTTGCATCGGGTTGCAAGTCGAGGGGTGGGTGATTCCGGAGGGGATTTGCCGGTAGCTTACCGACTAAGGTATAAGAATTTTTTTATGGGGAAGTGGATTAAGCATTGCGGTATCTATCCGGTTTGGGTGTTGAGATTTTATCAGCCTGAAAGAGTGCGATGGGAGCGGTTGGTCAATCCGACGGCGGTAGTTCAGGGAAGTGAAGGTAAGTTGGACGGTCATTTCCACCATTACAGTTTTCGTAAGGGGTTGTTCCATTGGGTTGAGAAGCACAACAGTTATTCGACTCAGGAGGCGATTGAATCGCTTAAGAGTTTGCAGACAGGGAGAGTGCCTTGGGGGGATTTGATGCCGTGGCGAACACCTGCAGCGCGTCGAGTTGCGATGAAAGAGTTGTCCTTTCGGATGCCGTTTAGAGCGCAGTTGAGGTTTGCTTATATGTACTTTTGGAAGTTGGGATTTCTCGATGGCACAGCGGGATATCATTACTGCAAATTGTTGTCGATCTATGAGTATTTGATCGAGATGAAGATGCGGGAGATGCGTGGGGGATGAGTCGCGAAGCTGTAGGTGGAGGCTATGAGGGAGAGGATGCTTCTGGGAATTCGGGAGTCGTTCAGGCACATGAAGTGGCTTGGTGGTTCTGCGCGTTATTGCTTCCGTTGATTGCGTTGTCCCCTTTGTTGTGGATGCAGGGGGCGGTGTTGATGGGTAAACCGCACATGCAATTTTTCCCGTTGGTGATTGTTGGTGCCGTGTACTTTTTGAGGCCGGAGAGTGAACCTTTTGTTTCACGAAGTCCTAGGGATTGGGTGAGGTGGTTGTGGATCGGTGGATGCATTGTGGCTGCGGTCGCCTTGTTTTTAGGAAGTCCTTGGTTAGCGCAGGGGTGCATGATATGGATGGTTGGAGTATGGGCGTTGGGTGCAAGGCCGCATTTTAGTGTTTTGCGAATAACCGGGATTGTCGGTTTGTTGTCGGTTGCTTTGCCACCTCCATTTGGATTGGATCACCGATTGGTGCAAGGGTTACAGAGTTTGTCATCGCTGGTGTGTAGTCGGTTAATGGACTGTGCGGGGATTGTGCACGTACGGAGGGGGAACATTATCGAGATCGCGTCCAAGCCCTTGTTTGTTGAGGAGGCTTGTAGTGGAGTCGATAGTCAATACGCGCTGATGGCAGTTGCGGGTGTCCTGTTGTTGCTTGGACGGGCTGGTTGGATAGTGAGTTTGATCACAATTGTGACCGTACCACTGTGGGCGATCTTAGGGAACTTGCTTAGGATTTTTTTGATTGTCGGGGGGCTTGAGTGGTTTGGAGTGGATTTATCCCAGGGGCAGGTCCATACCGTTTTAGGATTGATGGTGTTTGCGTTTACGGCTTGGGTGCATTGGAGTTCTGTTCAGTTCTTGAATTATTTGCAAGTTCAATATTTTTCTGATGCACATGTATCGGGAGTTCAGGGGCAGGAGCGGGGTATGGGGGAAATCCAAGGTTATAAAATGCGTTGGGGATGGGTTTTTGTTCCGATGTTGTTGTTTGTGTTTTTCCCCGATAGTGTGCAGGCGTTGATTGATTTCCATCGAGCGCCCGATTTGCCGAGTATGACGCGAGAGCAAGCGGATCGGTTTCCTGGTCGGGGAGCATTGGCGGTTGGATCGGGGGGGCGGGTGTTAGGGTTTCAGACGGAGTATCGCGATCGAGACGACATGTTGGGTCAGCATTCTCGGATTTGGGAGGTTGCCAGTGGAGTTGGGCGGATGACCGTGTGTTTAGACTTTCCGTTTCGCGGTTGGCATCCATTGTGGGAATGCTATATCAATTCAGGATGGAAGCGACTTTCTTCTCAGATGCTTGAAGGCCAGGATGGCAATGGGGCTTTTTATGAGACCATTTTGGAGAACGATTTGGGTGATAAGGCAGTATTGCATTTCTCTTTGTTTGACGAGGAGACGCAACCTTATACGTTTGAGGGGTCAGTTGCATTTCGTCAGCATGCGGCGAGATGGAAGAACACGTTGTGGAATCGGAAGGGAAGGATAGTTCGCGGGATCGAGCCGTTGACATTCCAGTATCAGCAGTTGGTTCATACGAACAGTGATCCGACGCAGGATGAGTTGGACGAGTTGCGACGGATGTTTCTTGTAGGCAGGCGTCAAATCATTGCGCAGTCACAGGGGGTATTGCGAGATATTCGCGGTGTGGAGGGTGGTAAAGAGTGAGAGAGCATTTACCGGAGAGTGCGCAGACATATTGGCGTTGGGGGCTTCCCTCGGTTGTTTTGGCAATTGTCAGTGTATTGATTTTTGTGTGGAGTGTTGTTTGGGTTGAGCCGCGAGTGGATCGGCGGTATGAAGCGTTGATTCTGCCTGGGTTAGATGAAGTTCGCCATGGGCGAATCATGCGAGAAGGGGAGACTTTGCGTGAGGGGGTAGATCGGATTCGCAGGTTGGAGTTAGCGTCGAATCGGTTAATTGTTCGATATCCGGGGGAAGCGAGATATCGTCGGTGGAGTGCGGAGTTGGGATTGGGGATTGAGAGGGGGATACGTGCCTCGATGCGAGAGCAAGTTCCGTTAGGGGGGACGGCGGAGAGTGCGGTGAGCAAGTCAGGAGGGAGGGAAGATTTTGAGTCAGTCGCGGTGATGGAGCGGGGTAGGGCGGAGGATTCGATTCGCAGCGCGATGCGGCTTGAGGGTGAAGATGCGCAGTGGGCGAGGGGTTGGGTATTGCGTCAGCAGTTGGGGCGTATGAGTACTCGGAGCGATTGGGGGTTGAGCGAAGTGCAGCAGATTTTGCAGCGACTCGACGAGTTTGGTAGTTTGGACTGGGGGCAGAGTGCGAGAGGTAGGCTTGAGGTGCAGATTGGTCATAGCTCAGCAGAGGAGCAGGATCGGCGGCAGTGGCTCGAGACGGGGGTGCATCGATTGCGTGATGGATTGGTTAATGTTGAGGGCGAGGAGGTGAGTCGGTTTATCGATCGCGTTTGGATGGCCGAGGGGTTGGGAAGTTTGGAAGATGGGGGAGGGAGAGAGGAGGCCAGGGGAGCGATAGTTCAGGGAGCTGGGTTGATGAAGCGAGAGCCGGTGGGGCTTGATGAATTACAACGGGGGGAGTTGGTAGACAGCTTTTTTAGGGCATTGGTAATGGTATCAGGGTTATCCGAGGGTGTGGTTGCGGTGTTGAGCCGCTTGGATGGGTTTTCTGTGGATGGAAGGCGGGAGTTGATCGACAGGATTGTTGCGAGTCATTTTCGGATGATGGAATCGGGTCGAATGTTTCCGAAGGGGGGCTTTGGTGGGATTGGGGTAGGGGATTGGTATCGATCGGCGATGCGGTTTCGGGTGGATCATCCTCAGGTGGAGGGTGGATTGGATGCATATTTTCGGGGTGAAGGGGAGTTAGAGGGAGTGGAGTTAAGTGGTTCGCGAGGGGATCGATTGTTGGGGACTTTGGGGTGGATGCGAGAGGGGGTTCGATCGGGGGCGGTTGCGAAAGGGATGGAGTGGGAGGAGGGAGATGTCGATATTTTGGTTGGATTGATGCGATATTTGTTGGGTAGGGTAAGTCGGGGAGGGTTGGAGTGGGAGAAAGTGCGCAGTGTGGTTGATGGGATGGTTGCGGGGATGCCGAGGGTGGTGGAGTTACGTCTAGGTCGTGGGTTGGTGGCACGGGAGTGTGGTGTTTGGGAGGTTGCGTTGGACGATTTCCGGGCATTGAAGGACCGAGGGGTTCAGATTGTGGGGATAGAGGAATTGTTTCAAGAAGCGCAGCGCGAAGTAGAGGGGAAGGTAGGGGGGCCATGATACGAACTTGGAAGTGGATATGGGATCATCCGTTAACGCGTCGGCGTCGTTTTGCCGCGATGATGCGTTGGTTTCGTTGGCAGGTCGGAAGTCGGGTTTTGGGGCATCCTGTGGTTGTACCGTTTGTGGGGGAGAGTCGTTTGGTCGTGGAGCGATCGATGACGGGTGCGACGGGGAATATTTATTGTGGTTTGCATGAGTTCGCGGACATGGCATTTGTATTGCATTGTCTTCGGGGAACGGATTTGTTTGTCGATGTGGGGGCGAATATTGGTAGTTACACAGTGTTGGCATCCGGGGTAGTTGGTTGTCGGACGGTGAGTATTGAGCCTGTGCCGGGAACGTTTAGCAAGTTAGAGAGGAATGTTCGGATCAATGCGATTGAGGGGAGGGTGCAGTTGCATCATTGTGCGGCGGGGGCAGGGGAGGGGGAAGTGTGGTTTCGGACAGATCACGACACGATGAATCGGGTGGTTGATCCGAGTGACCCGGTGGAGAAGATGCGTGTAGTGGTTCGAGGGCTGGATACTATTTTAGGTGTCGATGTAGGGGAGATATGGAAGGTGGATGTGGAGGGGTATGAGTGGGAGGTTTTGCAGGGTGCGGGCGGATCGTTGCGTGAGAGCAGGTTAAAGGGGGTGATGTTAGAGGGGAACGATGAGAGGATTGCGGCGTTGATGCGGGGGGCGGGATTTGAGTCGATGGTGTATGATCCTTGGGGGCGTACATTGTCGGCGATTTCGGTGGGTGCTGGGGGGAAAGCACAGGGGAATCATTTATGGGTGAGGGATCGGAGTTGGGTTGAGGGTCGTTGCCGGGGGGCGGCGAGGGTTCAGTTAAATGGCGAGAGTTTTTAGGAGGTTGCATTGGATCGTATAGGGTTTTATAGAGGAGAATTGGACGTTTCTTCCGGTGGTGTTGCGCCTTATGCGGATCGTCTATTGCGGGCGATGCAGCATCATCGTTTTGGTGGGATGGAAGTTAGTGTGCTTGGGGGTAAACCGGTTCGTGACGAGTTGCGTTCTGCGGGTGCGGGTTTGGGTGATGCGGCTGAGTTGCGAGGTGGCGGTTTTGTATGGCGCAAGGTTCGGCGCAATGGTTTGTTCCGGCGCATTCTGTTTCATAGCGCGGATTGCTTGTATCATTTTATGCATCCTCGGGGGTTTGGGCGCCGGGCGCCGTATCGGGGCTGGCTGTCGCGGTTGCATTGCGACTTACGGTATGACTTGTTGCATTTTCCGTTTCAGTTGCCACCGAGGTTGACATTCCGGTGTCCATTCATTGTGACGATGCATGATGTTCAGGAGTTGCATTTTCCCGAGTTCTTTACACCTGAGGATCGGGCGTTGCGAGCGGAGTTGTATTGGGGTTCGATTTCGCAAGCGAATCGGGTGGTTGTCTCCTTCGATCATGTGAAGGAGGATTTGTTGCGATATTTTCGGTTGCCTGAGGAGCGAGTGGTTGTTTTGCCGGTTCCTTATAGCGAGTGTGGGTTTAGCGAGTCTGGTTATAGCGATGAGAAAGAGGCGTCCGAGAAGTACGGCGAATTCGGACGGTATTACTTGTATCCAGCGCAGACTTGGCGGCACAAGAATCACTTGGGGTTGATCGAGGCATTCGAGAGGGTCAGATCGGAGTATTCAGGCCGGTTGGATTTAGTTTGTACTGGGGTAAAGAACGAGTACTATGAAGAAGCGATACGAAAGCGAGTGGAGCGATCACCGGTGGGAGATTCGATTCATTTTCTTGGGGTGGTATCATCGGCGGAGTTGAAATGGTTGTATTGCAATTCACTCAGTGTGGTGGTCCCTTCGCTTTATGAGGCGGGTAGTTTTCCGTTGATTGAAGCGATGCAGTTACAGATGCCGGTGTTGTGTGCTTCTACAACATCGTTGCCTGCGACGATTGGTGATGAGCGATTTGTTTTTGATCCTAGGGATGTTGTTCAGATGGGATCGATGATGTTGAGGATGGCGGTCGATGATGGGTATCGGCAGCTTGGTGTGGAGAATAGTAGAATGCGGACAGAGGAGTTTCGGCAGATCAAGGTTGGTCCGATAGTGGAAGAATTATGGCGGAGTACGTTGGAGCAGTCTCGTACAAAGTTGTAGTGTTTCGGGGGAATTGATACCCTTCGCGACGTTGAATCAAAACATGGAAATGAACATGAGTCAGGAGAGAGTAAGGATGGGAACGCAAGGGTTTAAGATACCGGTATACAAGCCGACGATTACGGCATTGGAAAAAGAGTATGTGATGGCTTGTCTCGATGAAGAGTGGATATCTTCGAAGGGAAGGTTTATTGGTCGATTTGAGGGTGAGTTTGCGAACTATGTTGGCTTGCCACACGCGTTGAGTTTATCGAATGGAACGACGGCGTTGCATGTGGCTTTGATGGCTTTGGGGATAGGGCCTGGGGACGAAGTGATCGTGCCAACCTTGACTTATGTTGCGAGTGCGAATGCGGTTTGTTATACGGGTGCAAAGCCGGTGTTTGTGGACTGCGAGTTGGGGACTTGGAACATTTCGTTGGGGGATGTTGAGCGGGTGATATCGAGTCGTACGCGGGCGATCATGGCGGTTCATTTGTATGGATTACCGTGTGATATGCTTGGGCTCATGGATTTGGCGCGCAAGCATGATTTGTTGGTGGTTGAGGATTGTGCCGAGGCGATCGGGTCGCGGATAGCCGGAGAGCATGTGGGAGGGTTTGGGGATATCGCAAGTTTTAGTTTTTATGGAAACAAGACGATCACGACGGGCGAGGGTGGGATGGTGGTCACGGGTAATCCGACACTTGCCGAGCGGGTCTCGCATTTGAAGGGTCAGGGGTTAGCCAAGTTCCGGGAGTATTGGCATGACATTGTTGGCTACAACTATCGAATGACGAATTTATGTGCGGCGATAGGTTGTGCGCAGATGCAGCGATTGGAAAGTACTTTGGAGCGTAAGCGTCAGATTGCGGCTTTGTATCGACGGGAGTTGCAGGGGTTGGTGGAGTTTCAGCAGGAGGTTCAGGGGATGGACCATTCTCATTGGATGGTCTGTGGGTTATTACCTAATGGCTCGATGCGAGATCCGATGCGGAATGCGTTAGGGGAGCTTGGGATCGAGACACGTCCGGTGTTTTATCCGTTGCATTCGATGCCGATGTATAGCGGTGGGTATCGCCGGATGCCGAATTCTGATGAAGTATCGAGTCGGGGGATTAATTTTCCGAGTTATCCAGAGTTGAGCGACGAGCAGGTGCGGTGGGTATGCGAGAGTGTTCGTCAGGTGCTGCAAAAGGGAGTTTAGAGGGCGAGCGTGAGAGTATCGATCATAACGGCGGTTTACAATCGGGCATCGACTATTGGCGATACTTTGGAATCGGTATTGAGCCAAGATTATCCTGACATTGAGCACATTCTCATCGATGGGATGTCAAGCGATGGGACGGATGAGGTGATACAGCGGTATGCAGGTCGCATAGCGCGGAGTGTACGTGAGCCCGATACGGGAATCTACAATGCGCTCAACAAGGGAGTGCGGCTTGCGACTGGTCAGGTCATTGGCTTTTTGCATGCGGACGATGTGTATGCCGACAGTTCGGTGGTATCTCGGGTGGTTGAGGGGATTGGGGGGTTAGGGGGGGCTGGGTTGATTGGGGTGTATGGTGACTTGCAATATGTTCAGATGGGTGACACGAGCAAGTTGGTTCGTTATTGGAGGTCGGGTGAGTATCGTTCTGAGCGGTTTCGGTGGGGGTGGATGCCAGCACATCCGACGGTGTATCTTGGGCGTGAGTGTTACGAGCGATTTGGTGGGTTTCGAGAAGATTTTCAGATTGCGGCGGATTACGAGTTGATGGTCCGGATGTTGGGTGTTGGTGGGGTGCGGATGGGTTATATTCCGCGGGTGATGGTGAAGATGCGTGTGGGGGGCAAGAGCAATGCGACGCTTCGCAACCGTTTGGTCGCGAACAGGGAGGATCAGCGAGCTTGGCGAGTCAATGGAGTTCGTCCGCCGTGGGGGTTACGTTGGCTTAAGCCGATGCGGAAGTTGATGCAGTATGTGGTTCGGTGAGTGGAAGTTTTGTTTAAACTTCATGTTTGGTGGGTTGACAAGCCGATGGGGCAAGAAGGATTGCTGGGGTGAAGAGGAAACGAGTGGACATTCTGGAATGGATTCCCTAGGATTACTTGCGTGCTAGCATTTTCTGTTTGAAAGCTAAGTTTTGATACGAGTCCGTATAGTTGGGCGAGTATGGGGGCTTAGGGGTTGAGGATGTCGGGGGGGCGAGTAGATGGACAGGCCGCACTTGCAGTATGGGTTTGACGAATCGGGTTCTGGAGGTCGGGCCACGAGTGTGGTCGAGGAGCGTCCGGTCCCGAGCATCGATTTTTACGGTGCATTGTGGCGTCGCAAGTCGGTCATAGTGTTGTTGAGTTTGCTTGGTGCGGGAATTGCGAGTTTGCTCTATACGCAAGCGACGCCGGTGTATGCTTCGGTCTTGCGATTGATGTTGTTTGTTCAAGCACCGCCGAGTGTGATCAATGGCGAGGTGGTCCCGCAGACGGTGGCGTTGGAGAAGCAGCGGGTGTTGTTGTCTGGGCAGACCGTGTTGAGCGATGCGATGCGACGGGGGCAATTAGAAAAGTTGCCTACGTTTCTTGGAGCGGAGTCACCCTTATCGGATTTACGACGGATGCTTACCATTGCCCCGGTAGGTAAGGATTTGTCTTCCGACGCTTTGGAGATCATCTGCGAGGGGAGGATCAAAGAGGATTTGCAAGGGATCCTCAATCAAGTGGTGGCATCCTATATCAATGCAATTGAGAAGGACTCGGAGATTTCAGGGAAGGAATCGGTCGAGTTGATTGAGCGGTTGCAGAAATCGTTGTTGGAGGATCAGAAGCGGGATCAAGATCGATATTATCAGTTGCAAAAAGAGTTGAATTTGTCGGCTGAGAACGACAAGGGGCGGTGGATTAATCCATATGTGACAGAGATTGAGAAGTTACGTTTGGCGAGGGATGAGGTGGTCTCGGAGTTTCGGCAAGCGGACCAGCAGCTCGAGCAATTGCAAAGTGCTTTGCAGGACACGAGTGGCGGGGATGATAAGATTCGTTTGGCGGTGATTGAAGCGAAGAAGTATTTCAGTTTAGACAAGCAGCAGCCTGGTATCGATTTGCTTAATCCGATGACCGATGAGGATCGTCAGAGGTTGATTCGTTATGAGCAGCGGATGGAGTCCGCGAATGCGGACATGGTGGTGCTCGAAGCTGAGCGACAAGAGGCGTTGAATCGATATGGTGCTCGGCATCCGCAAGTAGAGTTTGTGGAAGCGAAGTATCAAGCGGCGGTTCAGACTCGCAAGAAGCTCAACGACGAGTTGGAGACCTTAAAAGCGTTGCTTCGCGATGAGGAAGAGATTGAGAAGAAGAGTGAAGCGTTATCGAAGGAAGTACGGACGCGAGATCAAGAGATTTTGCAGTTATATGCGACAGCGTTGACGAATCAGCGAGATCGGTCGAAGTACAATTTGGATCGTTTATCAGAAGACATCTCGGACTTGACGATCAAGTCTTCGAACATCGCAACGGACATCACTGAGTTGAACATGTTGCGGGATCAGATCGATGAGCGAAGGAATTCCGTCGCGCAGATTCTTGAGCGATTATCAGCGATGCGTGCGGTATCGGACTCGTATTCATCGACTCGGGTAAAGATCATCGACGAGGCTTCGAGTCCATCGCAGGTGTTTCCCAAGTTGTGGAAGTTTCTCTTGGGTGGGGTGCTTTTGGGTGGGATGTTAGGATGTGGATTAGCGATTTTGATCGATCATTCCGATTTGGCTTATCGCACCCCGATTGACATTCAAGAGAGTTTGAATGTTCCGGTGATTTGCAAGGTACCGAGGATCAAGAAGTCGAAGGTGGGAGATGGGTTTGCGGGATCACCGATGTTGGTCGCGACGCATCAACCCAATTCATCGGTATCGGAATCCTTCCGTGCGGCGAGAACTTCGTTGTTATTCACGGGTGCGCAGTCGGGTTCGAAGGTCTTCATGTTTACGAGTCCGTCCCCTGGGGATGGTAAATCGACAACGGTAGCGAATTTAGCGATATCGTTGGCGCAGACGAACAAGCGAGTTTGTTTAGTTGATGGAGACTATCGTCGGCCTAGAGTGCAGCAGAATTTCGGGGTGCAGTTTGAGCCCGGTGGTGTGCAGTATCTTGAGGGGCAGTGTGGGCTCGATGATGCGTTAAGAAGCTGTGAATTTCAGCAGAATTTATGGCTGTTGACTACGGGTGGTCGTCCTAAGAATCCTGGTGAGTTGGTAGCATCTCAGGGCTTTGCGGAGATGGTTCAAGAGTTGCGAGAGAAGTTCGATTACGTGTTGATCGATTCACCGCCGGTGATCCCTGTTGCGGATGCGACATCGATTGCAGGGGTAGTCGATGGAATTATCATGGTGTTGCGAATTCGTAGGGGAGTGGTATTGTCGGCCCACAAGGCGAAGAGTCGTTTGGCGATGGTCCATGGCAACTTGATTGGCGTGATCGTCAACGGTATGGATGAGAATCTGTACTACAACGAGTATGGTACTTATTACCGTGGGGCTTACTATCACGGGTATAACTACGGCAAGTACTATGACAAGAAGTACTCCGATTACTCGGATCGTCGAGGATCGGAGGATCGGATGACTTCGAAGGAGCGGTCAGCGATCAAGGAGCGTAGTTAGTGGTTTGGTGGATATAGTATGCCGGTGGTGCTCGGAGAGCATTGGTCGGTGGAGTGGCGAGAAATGATAGACGCGTCATGGTGTGACGCGTCTTTTATTTTAGATTGGTGTTCGAGGATTCAATTTCGTTGCAGGGCGCATTGAGAGGCAAGAGAATGGATCGCGGAGTGTTAATCGTAGTCGCGTTGATAGCACTTGGACTGCATAGCCAAGGGCTTGCCTCACATTTGCATCGTGTGATTCAAGCTGGGCGGTGGAATGATTTAGGGGTAGTGATCTTGGGGGTTGCCGGTGTGGGCATCGCTGCATCGTTGCGTTTGGGTGGGTGGCGTGGTCTCAAGCGAGGGTTGGGTGCTGGTTGGGGGTATGGTCTGTTGTTTTTAGCTTGTGCTTTGACTGCTTTGGGGTATTGGATGCAGGATTGGCGATTGGTGTGGATGGGGAGTGGGTGGATGTTGGCGACGGTGATAGGAGAGTTGTTTGGATTAGGGGTTGGGGCTGTGGTCAGGATGGGTTTGCTTTTGGGATTCGTCCCGTTATTACCTTGGGGTATTGAGTGGCGAGTTCACGAGGTAGGTCAGCGGTTAGCGAGTTGGTTTGCAGGTGTTTTGTTGGACATGGCCAGAGTGTTTTATTATTGGCGGGGGAATGTGATTGGATTGGTGGATAAGGATGTGTTGGGTAATGAGCAGGGGGCAGGATTGAGGTGGTTTGGGCCGGTGATTCTAACGGTGCTCTCGTATGGTTTTTTGCGGCGGTATAGTTTGGTTCGGATGATTTATTTGTTGGCTATTGGGGGGGGTTGGTTGGTGGTTATCCAAGGTGGGATGATAGCTTATTACTTTTGGGAACAAGTTGGAAAGCCGGGGTCTGGTTCCCAAGAGAGCTTGGGGTGGTTTGATGGGGTAGGGGTTGCGAGCGTATTATTTCTCATTTGGAGTTCGGATCAGTTTTACTCTGCGTTCACATATCGCGAGGCAGAAGAGTCTCAGGGGGATGAACCGTTTAACTCTGGTGATGGAGGGAGTCAGTGGTGGGGAGGGCACAAGAAGGGCGGGTTGTGGGGATTGGTGATCGGTACAGTGATGTATGGGTTGATTGGTTGTTGGATTTGGTTTGCTCCGGGGAGGTTCAGTACTTTGGCGGATCTCGGAGGAGGCGCGGGGACTTCGAGAGCATTCGAAGGATTACCGGAGCAGGTGGGAGAGTGGATGTTCAGGGAGGTTGAGGGTGGGAGTTTTGAGGGGTTCGTACCGGTCTTTTCGCAAGTCGATCGTTTCAAGCAGGGGGAGTGGGAGTTAACACGGACAGGGGATATGCAAGGGGCGCAGCGAGTTGGAGAAGTCCCGCTCAATGAAGAAGCTTACAGCGTTCGTTTTCGCATGGATGGGGCTTGGTATGACAAGCCGTGGGCGGGTTGGCTGTGGCGTTGGTATGGTTGGAGAATATTTGAAGAAGGTCGAGAAGGGGAATTGCAGTATTGGTCGATGAGTCGAACGATTGCAGAGGAGGGGTTTGTGGTTAGTGGTTGGAGTGGGCCAACGGGATTGGGTGCCAGAGGGCAATATTCGCTGGAGGTGCGAGGAGTTCGGCCGATTTCGAAGGAGATGCAACGCGAGATGATTGCTTTGTATGAAATGATTCAAGGGTCATTCGATGCGGTCATTGAAGAGGGTGATCCTAGATGATTCGGTGGATACTTGTTTGGTTGCGAGAGTTGCCATTACGGATAATTGAGTGGATGGCTGATGGACTTGAGTGGGTTTTTCGTTGGTTTGCGGGTGGGGGGGATGAGGGTTTTTGGGGTTGGATCCGAAGTGGGTTCAACAAGTTATTTTGGATTGCAGTTCGGTTGGTAGCGTATCCGGTGTCGGGTTTGTTTTTGCGAGGGAGTGGTAAGCGAGCTTATTGGTGGAGTATGCCGGCGGTAATGGTGGGATTATTTGTCATCGGGTCGCTTGTGGTTTGGGGGTTGTATCGTGAGCGGATACTGACCCGTTATTTGGTGCGTGTGCAGAGTGCTTACAGCAAGGGGGAGGGGCGTGAGGGAGAGGGGAGGCGGTATGCGGAACGATGGATACGCGACGAGGGTTTTAGTGGTCCGGAAAAAGAGTTGCTGTATGGATTGATATGTATGCAAAATGGATCGGTAACCTCGGGAGTCAATTCGCTTCTTGCGATGGAAACCGGTCGCCGGGTTTTAGAGATTCTCTCGCCGGAGGATTCTAAAGGGTTGGGTGTAGCGCACTTTTGGAGGGCAGGGGAATACTTGCAGGGGATTGAGAAGCTTGAAGGAGACGAATTGGAGGCGAGGTTAGAAAAGGTCCGGTGGCATGTAGATAGAACTTCCGGAGTTGCACCGGGGCAGACTTCGTTATTGCGGGGCAGGTTAGCATCGTGGGAGAACGATTTGAAGGGAGCCGACGCAGAGTATCGAAAGGCGTGGGAGGCTTCCCCTGGCGTTGGGGTGGAGATAGCTCAGATGTATCGTCGGTATGGGGATACAACCAATGCGGATCGCGTATTGCGAGAGAGTGCAGAACGATTGTTGGGGGTGTTGGGTGCGGAGCCTAGGAATCGAGTGGTAAGAGAGCAAGCCGCTTTAGCTTATGAAGAGTTAGGTCAATGGCGGGTTGCGGAGGGTGTATTGGTCGATGGTTTGCAGTGGAGTCGCGAGGATTTGTCGGCGAGTAAGTCCAGTGTTAGCGTGAGCGGTATTTCTATGTTAGGGGGGCACTATGAGCGTCGCATGGACCGAGCGCTGGGCATTACGATAGAGAGCGAAGTGGACTATCGGGAATTGAGTTATTCGATTTTGCGAACTGTACGATTGCTTGGGGTAACACAAGGTTTGATTCAAAGAGTTAGCAAGTTGGGTCAGGAGCGTGGATGGGCGGAGGTACTAAGTCGGCTTCAGCAGGGGGCCCAGGGGTGGTTGGTTGAGGGGGGGGATCCTGCGGTAGCGCATTTGGGATTAGGAGTTATCAATTGGGGTTTAGGGGAGTTGGAAAAGGGGCGTTGGCATGTAGAGCAAGGGGTTCGGATTGATGGGCGGGTGCGAAGAATAGCTTTGGAGTTAGTCGATAGGTTACAAGAGGTGATTGCGCAGGGATGGAGGGAGCGGGTAGGGGAGCTTGATCGATGGATCTCGGAGGCGAACTCCGGAGAGAGTATTGGGGAGAATAGCGTGGGAGAAAAACGCTAGTGGGGGGCTTGAGGATGTTCAAGCAATGAAAGGTCGTGATCGACCATCAGGGCTGCGAGTTGTTGGAGGGAGGTTTTGTGTTTCCATCCAAGTTCGCGTTCGGCGAACGAAGCGTTCCCGAGAAGGTTTTGTGGTTCGGTGGGGCGATGGAATCGGGGATCGAGACGGTAGTAGTCTTTCCAGTTCAACCCGACGTGTTGGAAGGCGAATTGGATAAACTCTTGGACGCTGTGTGATTGGCCGGTGGCGAGGATAAAGTCTTTGGGGGAGGGTTGTTGAAGGATGCGCCACATGGCGTCGACGAATTCGGCGGCGAATCCCCAATCGCGTTGGGTATCGATATTGCCTAGGAGCAGTTCGTTTTGCAGTCCGAGTTTGATTTTCGCGGCAGCGAGGCTTATTTTTCGCGTCACAAAGTTCTCTGCTCTTCGGGGGCTTTCGTGGTTGAAGCAGATTGCGTTGCAGAAGAAGAGACCGTGAGATTCCCTGTAGATTTTCACGAGTTGATTCGCGAAGGCTTTGGCTGCTCCGTAGGGGGAGTTAGGATTAACCGGAGTAGATTCGTCTTGGGGGCTGTGGGTTGGAGTTCCGAAGATCTCGCGACTTGAGGCGTGAAGAAATTTTGGGGTGGGTGATAAATCGCGTAGGATTTCGAGGATTCGCAGGGTTCCCATGGCGGTCAGCTCACAGGTACTCTCTGGGATATCGAAGCTTAGTCCGACGTGGGATTGGCCTGCGAGGTGGTAGAACTCGGTGGGTTCGACGCGTTGAATGATTCGGCGCAGGGAGGTTGTATCGGTCAGATCGGAGTAGTGCAGAAAGAGTTTTTTGCCATAGATACTCTGATCGTGGACTTGGTGATCGAGTCTAGGGCGTTGCATGGTGCTACTGCGGCGAACGATCCCGTGGACTTCGTATCCTTTGCCCAATAGTAGTTCCGTGAGGTAGGAACCATCTTGGCCGGTGATACCTGTGATGATTGCTCGCATGTTTCAGTGCAGCTGTTTTCGAGGCGTGCTTTAGGACTGGAACGATTGGTTATGCAATTCGCGTTTTGCGAGTTCCAAGTCATGATCGACCATGATTTCTGCGAGTTGTTCCAGGGAGGTTTTTGGTGACCAACCTAGAAGTTGTTTGGCTTTGGTTGGGTCTCCGAGAAGCAGTTCGACTTCGGCGGGTCGGAAGTAGCGTGGATCAATCTCGACGTAGTCGTTCCAATTCAGGTCTAGTTTGGAGAAGACCAAGTCGAGGAATTCACGAATGGAGTAGGTGTGACCGGTAGCGATCACGAAGTCGTCTGCTTGTTGTTGTTGGAGCATCAGCCACATCGCTTCGACGTAATCTTTTGCGAAGCCCCAGTCTCGTTTTGCGTCGAGGTTGCCCAGAAATAGTTTCTTTTGGAGTCCGAGTTTGATGCGGGTCGCGGCGCGAGTGATTTTTCGGGTAACAAAAGTTTCGCCTCGGCGTGGGGATTCGTGATTGAAGAGGATTCCGTTGCAAGCGAACAGGCCGTAGCTACGACGGTAGTTGATTGTTTGAAAGAACGCGTAGACTTTTGCGCAGGCATAGGGGCTTTGTGGGTTAAAGGGTGTCGTCTCTTTTTGTGGTGTTTCGAGGACTGCGCCGTACATTTCCGATGAGCTGGCTTGGTAGACTCGAACGGGTTTCGAGTTGTTCAGGATGCGGGCAGCTTCGAGGACATTCAAGGCACCGACGCCATCGGTCATCAGGGTGTAGACGGGTTGATCGAAGGAGACGCGAACGTGGCTTTGGGCGCCGAGGTTGTAAATCTCATCGGGTTGCAGATTGAGAACAAGGTTCGTGAGGGCTTGTCCATCGGTGAGATCACCGTAGTGCAGGAGCAGTTTTGGGTTTTCGTGAATATCTCGGTAGAGGTGATCGATTCTTCCGGTTGAGAAACTTGAGCTTCGGCGGACCAATCCGTGGACGGTATATCCTTTTTGAAGGAGTAGTTCGGCGAGGTATGAGCCATCTTGTCCAGTGATACCGGTGATTAGAGCCGACTTGTCCATAAGTTTCCTTCCATGCGAGTTGTGTACATCAAGTTGGAATCGTTGAGCAACGATACTGTTTTGTTGGATTATTTGCTACGCAGGATTCCTTGGTCATTGCGACTGAGAAAGTCTTGTAGTGTTTTTTGGAGGCCGAGTTCAAGGGGTGTTTCGGCTTGCCAGCCTGTCGAATTAATCAGGGTGGGGTCGGTGCGTTTCAGTGGGGTTCCGTCAGGTTTCGAGGGATCAAGTGTGATTTCGCCTTGGTAGCCGACGGTTTTTGCGACGAGGTGAGCCAGTTCTAAAATGGAGATATCTTGGCCGGTACCGACATTGACCCAATCCGGGGGGGACTCAAGGGAAAGCAGATGCACGAGGGCTTGAGCAAGGTCATCGACGAAGAGGAATTCGCGGCGTGGGGTACCGGACCCCCAAAGGCTCACGCAGGGGGATTGGTCGATTTTCGCTTGGTGGAAGCGCCTTAGCAGGCCGGGGATAACATGGCTGTTGTCGGGGTGGTAGTTATCCCCCGGGCCGTAGAGATTTGTTGGCATGGCGCTGTGGTAGTTAAGCCCATATTCTTTGCGGTAGTATTGGCAGAGTTTCAATCCGACGATTTTCGCCAATGCGTAGGCTTCGTTGGTTGGTTCCAGGGGGCTAGACAAAAGGCTTGATTCGACCATCGGTTGTGGGGCGTGTTTTGGGTAGATGCAAGTCGAGCCTAGGTATAGGAATCGTTTGACATTTGCACGGGCGGCGGCGCCGATGGCATTGGTAGCCATTTGGATGTTTTCGGAGAGGAATTCAACCGGATAGGTGGCGTTTGCGAGGATGCCACCGACTTTTGCTGCGGCGAAAATCACCGCATGGGGCTTCGTTTCTTGGAAGAAATCCTCCACGTCGCGACTCGAGCAAAGGTTAAGTTCTTGGCGAGTTCGCAGGATCGGAGTGATATCGGGGAAGCGATTTGCGAGTAGCTTTCGGACAGCGGTCCCTACCATGCCTTGGTGGCCGGCAATAAAAATGGTTTTGTAAGGGGTAAGCATAGGTTGGCTGCGTCGCGAGGATCCCAGAGGGTTTTGACGAGAATACGGGGCGATTCTAGACTGTAGTCAAAGGTTGAGGAATAGAGGTTTTGTCAAGGATTTTACGGGGGTGGGCGATGGCAAGTGAGGTACCGGTGGAGATTTCCAGGGAAGGAGCGACTCGCATACGCATTCGATGGTCGGATGGAATGGAGAGTCTTTGGGAAGCGGGTGATTTGCGTAAGGCTTGTCCCTGCGCGACTTGTCGTGAGAAGAAGGGAGGGAAAGAAGACCGGAAGGGGGGGCGGGGGTTGGAGGTGATTCCGATGAAGGAAGCGGTACAGATGCGAGTAGAAGGGATGCGACCTGTCGGAAATTACGCTTATGCGATCGAGTTCTCCGACGGTCACTCTTCAGGAATTTTTGGGTTTGATGTTTTGCGGACATCGCAGGTGCGAAGTTCGAGGGACTGAAGTGCCCAACGGGCGGTTTCCTGCAAGATTGGATTGGCGTGATCAAGAAATTTTCGGATGGATGGGATCGCTTGGGCAATTCCGATGTTCGCTGCGACACACAGGGCGTTTCGCTGAAGGTTTTCCAGACCGGTTCGCCAGAACGGGGTATCTGAGAAAGATGCTTCAAAGGACTTCTCATCGAGTTCGAGCCAGAAGATCGGATCGGATTTCTCTTCGAGTCGGTGTGCCGAGGGCCGGTACTCAACAAGTCGGTCTGCAGCAGGCTTGTCTTGTGTTTTTGACGCGGTGAATTGAGCGGTAGCGGGTTTGGAGTTCCAGGGGCAGACGATCTGGCAAGCGTCGCAACCGAAGATCCAGGGGCCGATGCTTTCTCGCATTTCGGGTGGAATATCGCCCTTGTGTTCGATGGTCCAGTAGCTGATGCATCGGTTTGCGTCGAGGATGTACGGGGCGCGGATCGCTTGCGTTGGGCAAGCCTCGATGCAGGCTTGGCAAGAGCCGCAGTGCGAGAGGGCAGGGGCCTGTTCCATCATGTTCTTGCATAGATCGATTTCCGTGAGGATCGCGGAAAGGAAGAAATAGCTGCCGAGTTTTTTGTTCAGTAAAAGGGTGTTTTTTCCGATCCAGCCGAGTCCTGCGGTACGAGCGTAGTCCCGTTCGAGGAGTGGCGCTGTGTCGACGACGATACGTGAGTGGGCGGCAGGGAACATCTTTTTCAGTTCGGCAAGGAGCGGTTTGAGGTCATTTCGAATTGTTGTGTGGTAATCGCAATGAGGTGAAGCGTAGGAGCCGATGGTTCCTGTGTTTTTAAGTGTGAGTTGCTTTGGATCGACGGAAGAGTCCGTTGAGGGGGGGAGTGTCCGGTCAGATTTATTTCGGATGGTCCAAGGGTGAGCGGGATATGGGCGGGCAAGAACCGCCAGAGATTTGCAGTTTGGGAGGATAGACTCAGGGTGTCGATACGCATCTTTGCGACGTTCGATGTAGTGCATCGAAGCTGCGTAGCCATTTTCAAGCCAAGTACACAGTTGTGGAAACGTGGCTGCTTCTTTTGCAGGGGTAAACCCGAGGAGGTTGAATCCAAGTTGTTCGGCGGTGGTTTGGATTTGTTTTCGAGCGAACTCTTCGAGGATCATAAATGTCGATGGCGGATCATTGTTAGGTCATGGACAATTCGCACTCAGAGTGATTGGAGTGGCGGACTTTGTCTTCTATAGTAGTGGTTAGAGATTTCTGAAGGTTATTTTGCTGGACGTACCTGCTGAGTGTCGGCTGGATTGTTGTCGGCAGCCACTGTGGGAAGCTTATTCGAATTGCGTTAGAAAAGGTGGATGATTTCATGAAGCGAGCGAAGTTGACGGCGGTTCGAGGGCGTTGGTTGGTTCGAATCGTGTTGGGAAGTGCGGTTTTGGGTGTTGGGGAGATTCCATCACTTGCAGAACCGATTTTTGTAAGTCGTTTGGCTGGTCAGCAACCAGGTAGCAGCAGTCAGCTTGATCAGCAGTCCGAGCGGGATCGTTTGGTAAGTTCCGCGGTCGATTATTTGCGTAAAGTTCAGGGAGAGGATGGATCTTTTAGTTCGCAGGCTGGTCCAGGGGTGACGGGGCTGGTGGTGGGGGGATTGCTGTCGGTTGGTCTGCAACCAGATGATTCAATGGTCGCCAAAGGCATTGCTTATCTTTTGAAGACGCGTCGTGAGAACGGGGGGTTATATGCAGAGGGGTCGCGTCATGCGAACTACGAGACATGTTTGGCGATGATGGCATTATCGAAGGCGAACGAAAGTGGGCTCTACGATGAGATTCTCAAGGGAGCTCAAGGGTTCGTTAAGAAGGAACAGTGGGATGAAGGGGAGGGGATCAAATCGGAGGATCCAGCCTTTGGGGGAGCCGGCTATGGGAGTAAGTCTCGGCCTGATTTATCGAATACCGCATTTTTCATTGAGGCCTTGCGGAGTACTGGGGTGCCTCAAGAGGATCCAGCTATTGCGCGAGCATTGGCATTCGTCAATCGTTGCCAGAACTTGGAATCGCCCTTGAACGACACTCCGTTTGCTTCGAAGCTCAACGACGGAGGGTTCTACTACACGCCCGCCGCCGGAGGTGATTCTATGGCGGGCAAGGACGAGGCAACGGGGGGCTTGCGTTCCTATGCGTCGATGACGTATGCGGGATTGAAAAGCATGTTGTACGCGGGGGTGGGGCGGGAGGATTATCGGGTGAAGGCTGCTTTGGATTTTCTTTCCAAGAACTACAGCGTTTCGAGCAATCCTGGAATGGGTGCAGCGGGGCTATATTATTATTTGCACACCATGGCCAAAGCGTTGGCGGTTTTTGGGGAAGAAGAGTTTCCGACCGAGGGTGGATTACGGCGGTGGAGAGTCGAGATTCTCAAGCAATTGCGTGACACGCAGAGTGTCGACGGATCTTGGAGAAACCCGGAAGTGCGATGGATGGAAGGGGACCCGGTACTGGTTACTGGATATGTCCTGTTGACTCTATCGCACTTGGGGACCAAGTAGTCGATCTTTAAGCTGCTTGCTCGCTGATCGTTTCTTTGTTCGCAAGAAGTTTCTTCTTGCGGCGCATGCGTATCAAGGAACCGACGGCTGGAATCGCTAGAAGAGCGATGGATGAAGGTTCAGGGACGGAGGTGGTGCGATTGAATTCAATGAAGAAGATCGCGGGATCGCCCCCGAGGGTTGACGGAACGGTAAATCCGGAGTTGGATTCTCCGACAAGCCAGAAGTCGAGTCTGCGGTTCAATGCAAGCGAGTCGTGAATTCCAAGACCAGCGGGTATTGGAATATCTTGTGGAGGAGAAACATTTGGGTCACCAGGCACGAATACGACTTCGGTTCGGTCCTGCGTTGCGTTGGTAACACGAAGTCCGGAATCGAAAACTTTGTTCGCCGCGCGTGCTGCTTCGAAGCCAGAAGAGGCATCGCCAATGAACAAGGCAACATTCGTGGCTTGGGCAATCGTAACGATTGCGTACATTGATTCCATACGGCGGAATGGTCCGGGATCGACATTATTAAAAAGTCGTCCGAGATAAATAGCGCGGCTGGAGGCAGTTTTCTCGACATTAGATACCTGTTGGCCAAAATCAGTGATTACATCGGCCTGTGCGGACGAGTGAATCGCAGAAATCAGCAGGCAAGTTAGGGTCAAACCGCTTTTAATGGTACGAATGAAGTTCATAATTATTCAATACTGGGCTTTGAGTTAGCGGGGTGTTTGCGTCGTCTTTTCCACTTGTGTGCCATCCAAGGCGTTGTAAGGAACAGAGCGATCGTGGAAGGTTCAGGAACTGCTTCGAGAGTTAATGTCGACGTTAAGACCTTCGTGACAATCGTTGGTCGACCGTTGACAATTTGAAGCGTGTCGAAGGATGCGGGTACCGTAATCGCTTTGAAGTCATCGCTAGCAAGCCAAGCTTCTACCTTGCGATCGGGATCCTTTGCCATGATTGCAGCAATCGCTAGGCTTTGTTGAAACGTAACGGTTTCAAATTCGGTCTGTTTTTCAACCACGCCGTTGCTGATTGGGAACATATCGTAGGAGACACGCAGGTCAAGGCGGACTGCATCACCGACGGTAAGGGCTAGATCGAGGTCAAGTGTTCCTGATTTGGCAATTACAATGTAAGGAGCTTTATCACCGATGGCTTCGGGTGGTAGTTGAACCCATACTCGAATCTTGGCACGAATGTAATCGAACTGATCGGCGTCAGCCCCGAAGCTGTACAAACCGATCTTGGATGCCGAACCGGTTCCAGCGGGGTTCTGCGGAGTCTTTTTGAAGTCTACCTTCGTACCGTTTTGCTCTACGGTACTGCTAAATATGTACCCGGCGTTGACAGAACCCATTAAGAGTTGCAACGAGAGCAGGACGAATCCGAAGGGTTTCAGAACGTGGGAGAGCATAGTTGGGCTCGTCATAGGTGAAGGGACTGACGGAAAACCGGCTTGACGGCTTTCGGGGGCATCGTCATTTCAACTCTAAACCCGCAGATAGGATGGGCAAGAAAAATAGGACAGGTAAGAACCTAGAAACATCCTAAGATAGAGGGGATGTGCGCGTCGTAGCGGCCAGAATAATCACAGCACCTGAACCGCTTTTAATGATAATGCGTATTAAATTAATTGTGGGGGAGTAAGATTACCAGGACTCTTTAGAGGGGTTATTTGCGAATTGGAGGTTTAAGCGTAGTACTTGTCGCACATCGAATGCAGGAACTCCAGTGATTCTTTCATTTCACCCATGCCGTTCATTCCGTCTTCGATACTTATCCATCCAGAGTAATTGATTGAAGAGAGCCGACTGAAGATTGCCTCGTAATCATTGAGTCCTTTACCTGTGACTCCGTGCAAAAGAACTTTGGCGTAGCCGAGACTGCCATCTGCACAAGCCAAGTCTGTTAGGGATGCCCCGGGCGCAAGATAGCGATCGCTTGCGTGCATGCTAACGACTCTTGGTAAAACGGCATCGAGAAGTTCGATCGGATCGTCCCCGGCCACGACAGCGTTGCTTGGGTCGAATTGAACACCGAAATAGGGTGACGGTGGAATTCGCTCGAGGAGTTGCAGGAAGACCTCTTTTTTCTGAGCGAATTCCGGGTAGGTCCAAAAACCGTCTTTGTAGTGGTTTTCGATTCCTAGGATGACGCCCAAGTCTTCGGCCGTTTTCAAACAATCGATGATCGCTTGGGAAGCGAATTCAAGCCCTTGCTCTAGGGATACCTCGGGCCAGCGTTGTCCGCTCAGGACGCGACAGACGGTTCCAGGCCCACCGAGTTTATAGGCGACTTCGATCATTCGCTTTTGGTATTCGATGGCTCGGATTCGATTTTGAGCGGTTGGATGGGTGAAGTCAGGGGAGCAGCAAAGCATTGGCATAAGGAAATTTGCGTCAGCCAGTGCAGTTCGGATTTTTCCTAAGTAGGAGTCAGAAGTTTCCCATAGGAAGCCTTCGTACATTTCCAACCCGTCGGCTGGTAGGTTTTTGGCCATCTCGATCCAGTCGAAGACGCTCATCGATTTTTTTTTCGAGATTTCTTCCAAGTAGCACTTCGGGAATGCGCTGATTTTGGGTCGGGGTGAAGGTTTGGTTTCTGTCGATCCGTTGCTATTGTGCATTTGAGATTAGTTTTGTTGATGTGGCGGCCGGCTGTGCAGGAAAGGTGGAGAGTAAATTTGCTTGTTAGCCAGAGAATGTTAAAATAGGAAGGAAGTTTTAACCGAAGTTTGCTTGTATTGGCAAGTTCAGGAACTAGACTTGAGAAAGCTCGGGACGGGTAAGTCGATCCGGATGGGTTGTGTTTCCCGATATCCCAAAAGGTTACGTAGATTGATTAGGAAATTTAAAATGCAACGTCGAATGTTTCGCAGCCTGTTGGTTTCTTCAAGTTTCGTTTTTGGCGCATTGACTTTGGGCGGGATGACGTTGCGAGCCCAAGAAGGGGTGGCAGAATCTTTGTCTACTCCGGCGGCCGCACAGACTGGGATTGGTAATGATTTGAATCATTACCAGTGGGTTCATCGCGCTGCGGATGGATCGATTTCGGGAACGATTGGTGCTCCTGCGGGGGATAGTCAAATTCGTCAAAGCGGCGTTGATGTATCGCTGATTTCTGGTGGGAAGCGAGTGGTCACCGCACGCAGTGCGGAGGACGGTTCGTTCAAATTCAACAGCGTTGCTCCAGGAGTTTATTCGCTGGTTGCAGAGACGCCGAGCACTTTGGCGATTATGTCCCTGACTGTGCTTGATGGTGGAATGGGGAATCACTTGCCGACTGGAATTCAGATTCGCTCCTTGACACCGGCAACAGATCGAGTGGTCTCTTTGTTGCGAAGTGGATCGGTTCCAAGGGATACGCACGGTGTAGCGGTCGCTAAAGACCCGATTGCAGGAACACGTAAGTTCCTCAACAGCTACAAGGTTGGGATTGATTCCGAGGGTGGACTTCGGGGGAGAGTAACGGTCCCTGGTGGGGATCGCAGCCTTGCTGGAACAATGGTTTATTTGACTTCGGCTGGCAAGGAAGTAGCTAGGACGAAGACAGACGAAAATGGGAATTACCGTTTTGAAGAAGTTTTGCCAGGCAATTACGGTTTCGTAGCATCCGGCCCGCAAGGGGTTGCCGCATTGGGATTTGTTGCAGTCAGTGATGCTGCGATGGACGGGGAATCGAGTGCTTCGATTTCTTCCGATGGTCGACGGTTCGTTCATGCTTCCGTGCAAGAAGAAGCGATCCAAATGTTGAATGTGGAATTGGCTTCCTGTGATTGCCTTGGAGCTCCGGTAGAAGTGATTACCGAAGAGATCGCAGGTGAGTGCTGTCCGTTGCCGATGGCAGGATGCTGTGGCATGGCGGGTGGTTACGGTGCGGCAGGTGGTGGCGGTGGAGGTGGAGTCGGTGGAAGTTTCGGCGGGGGGCTGTTGCCTTTGGCTGCACTTGCTGGGCTCACAGCAATCGGTATTACCGTTGCGAAGGACGACAACAACAGCTCCAACGTGGTCGTTTCGCCTGTGATTGCCAAGTAATCTAATCGGATTCCGTAGTAAGTGCCTAGGTTTTAGGTGTTTCAGGTGTCCTTGAAATCAAATTGAACAAATTCCGCTGGGGAATCGAGAGAGTTCCCAGCGGTTTTTTTTATTGACTGATAGGGTACATCGATAGAAACCTGGGGGACGAATCTCAATCGTTGATATACAATGCGGGCAAAGTGTTCCTTAGAAATCGCTGGGGGGTAACCGGGCATGTTTTGCGTGACGAATCGGAAGAGTGGCTTGCTATTCGGCTTGGTCGTGGTCTTGGGCGGCTTTGTATTCGGAGATGCTCTGATTTCCGCGCAGGAGGGGACACGTCAGGCGAGTGCTGTTTATCCTTTGGATGCCGTTGTTGGCAAGGATGGAGCGGTATGGGTTGTGGATCGCAATCGCCCGGGGGTGTGGAAGTTTTTTGAAGGCAAGTTGGAATTGGAAGTGGAGGGGAGTAAGCGATACCGCGAGCCGATGAATGCGGCTCGTTGTTTGGCAATTTCTCCGGAGGGGGAGTTAGCCATTGGGGATCCGGCAACACGAGAGGTGTACCGCAAGGATGCTGCTGGAAAGTGGGTTCCCACGGTTGGTGGTCGGATTGGGATTCCTACCGATTTGGCATTTATGAAGGATGGGACATTATTGATCGCAGATCTTGAGCGGCGCGTTTTATGGAAGCAGAAGTCGGCTGATGAGGCTCCCGAAGTGTTTGCCTCGGTCAATCCAAGAGGGGTATTTGTTGACTATGCGGATCGGATTTGGGTGGTCTCACAAGATGAGCGGCAGCTGCTTAAGGTTTCCAACGATGGAAGTACCGAGGGGGTCACGAGCGGGAGGATATTTGATTTTCCGCACCAAGTGGTCGTAACATCCGAAGATCAGATTTGGGTAAGTGATGGATACAAAAAAGGAGTGTGGAGTTGGAAGTTGGGTGAGGAGCCGAAGTTGATTCATAGTGGTGAACCTTTGAAAAATCCGGTTGGGTTGTTCTTGGTTGAGAATCAAGTCGTTGTAGTCGATCCACATGCTCAGGGTGTGTTTAAGTGGAATGGTAATGGGTTCGAGAAGTGGTTTGGAATCGAGGCGAAGTAGTTCGTGGAATCAAGCATGGATGTTGCCGTAGTTGGCTATGGGGTCTTGATTACGATCGAAGGCTGGGGTGTGAATCTTGTAGGTTGTTATGGAAACGCCTTGGTGCCTACGCCCCACTTAGATGCGTTTGCGGCTTGCGGATGTGTATTCGATCAATACTGGATGCATTCGAAGTCAACTAGTGATGTCTTGCAGTCGCTAGAGAAGTATGGGACTGATTCATCGAGTTGGATGATCGTATCCCAAAAGGGGAATGGCGATCCGTGTTTTGGAACGCATCCCGGGTACGTGGAGGTCGCTTTGCGTGGGGGCTCGGAGTTTGAATCATCGTTTGCAGAGCTTATCGCGCGAAGTTTGGAGTTGTGGGTTTCCGCGAGGCATCAGCGGCCTTATTTGTGGATCCAGGCCAAGGGGCTTGCTGGGGCTTGGGATGCTCCACAAGAGTTTCGGCAAGTGATGTGCGACGAGGGTGATCCCGAGCCTTATGCAGGTACGATTCGACCGGAGGTGGTCTTTTCGAAGGATTACGACCCTGACGAGAGATTTCAATTTGCTTCGGGCGCCGGTGGGCAAGCGATCTGTGTGGACAGAGGAGTGGGGGAGTTAACGGTTTTGCTTGAAGGAATGGAGATGCTCGATGAGTGTTTCGTTGCATTAGCGGGAGTGCAAGGCTACCCGCTTGGTGAGCATGGTCGAATTGGGCTTGGGGGAGGAGAGTTTGGTGCGGAGGGTGAAGGCTTCTCAGAGCGGCTTCATTGTCCCTTGATGCTTCGCATCGGTCGGGGGGAATCGTTAGGTCGCCGCGAAGATGGTTTCATTCAACCAAAGGACTTAGGGGGTATGCTGAAGTCATTGGTTTTGAAGGTAGAGGGTATTGAAGAAGACCTTGAGGAATCATCGCAATCCGGCACGGTTACCTCTGCCATTGGGCAAAGGGTAGCTTATGCCGTGGGGCTAGGAGAGTTGTCGCTCATCACTAAGCGATGGTCTGGGCGTTGGGAGTACAGCGAGACCGAAGCTGGTGAATTGGAATTGCGAACCAAGGGGGTTTATTGCCATCCGGAGGATCGTTGGCAGCAGAATGAGGTGTCCGGTAGGGTACCTGAGGTTGAGCGGATAATGCGACTGATCGCCGAGTTGCTGCTCGAATCGCGAGTCGATGGGATAGCGGAGTTAGAAGAGCAATCGCGAGAGCTTTTGGGGCGATTGCTTGATGAATTAGTTTTACAGGGTCGATAGGGTACGGGGAAAGAAACCGCAACGGAAAGAAATATTAATGAGTTATGAGAACAAGCCGATGGTACCCGCCGGGCGCGATGGTATTGGTCGGGTCTATGTGCAGCGAGCCACGCGGCACCCGAATATTTTTCGCAAGAGGTTAGAACGACTTGAGGGGAATCCGCAAGGTGGCGATTGGGTAGCGGTCTATGCTTTAGAAGTAGAGCATCAGCGGCTAGCAGAGCCGAAGTTGTTTGCTTATGGGATTTACAATCCACGGGCCGAGGTGGCGGTAAGGTTATATTTTTGGCAGGAGGGAGTACCTACCGATGAAGACTGGGGCCGATTGTTTCAGGATGCAGTGAGTTTGCGTCATGACTTGTTAGGGTTGCCGAAGCGAAC
>CAIJIZ010000690.1 GCA_903820735.1 uncultured Pirellula sp. | reverse complement strand
CTTGCTTGGTATGCAGCAGCGTTGACCAGTAGCGCACCGGGCACACGTTTTCTCGAGCCTATTGCTGTAGTCGATTTTGAAGCTACCGGAAATGAGGCGGGAGTTGGAGAGGAATTGCAGAGCGAATTGCAAATGCGGTTAGCGAACGAGGATCTAAAGGTCGCTTCGGCTACGAAGAGTGTCCGATTGCAAGCAGCCATGGATCGGTTGAAGCATCGCGTTGCAGAAGTCATCAGCAATCAAGTGCCGCAGTTGGCGATCGCCATCGATCGTCTAAGCGCTACGGCAAATGCGTTGCCGAGCCAAGCGATCGAGACGGTGCTTGGTTCTAAGCAAGTTTTGCGCAATGCGATTCGGGATCGTGTGCGAGGAGAAGTCATCTCGGGGACCGGCTTGTTTTGGTTCCCGTACCGGACCTTGCTCGGGATCTTGGGATTTACGCACGGGGCTTGGGATCGCTTGGTCCTCTCGATGACTGGTAGCTTGCCATCTATTTTTGGAACCTTCGTTACTTTGGCGAGGAATTTGACGAGTTCCAAGCAAGCGCATCAGGAGTTGCGAGATGGGATCAAGGACCAGTTAACGCGGCAGGTTCAGGATCAGTTGCTACCCGCTCAGCATGAATTCTATCGGGCGATTGAAAGGATACGATCGAGCGACCGTGGTCGGCATGCTGCGAGGGATGCTCACAATGTCGAGACTCCGTTGCGAATTCGCATGGGAGGAATCGATGCCTTGCAATCGCAAGCCCGGGAAGTGTTCGATCAGACACTCGATCGGCACAAGATTTCGAGGTGGGGACTTCAGGCGATGGGGCTTGTCGCATCACTTGTTTTTTGGGGGTTGATGGCGGGTCCGATTTTAGCGGTCTACCGACAGTATTTTTTAGCATCTTGGCACGCTTGGAGTGCGGGAACAAAAGACTTAGCGGAATTTCCTAGTCCGAGCGCCACGATGATGATTACCGCGATTGGGATCTCGGTCTTTCCGGTTTTGTTGATCGCCATGTTAGTGATGGGATGGTTCCAGCGGGCCCGTCGACTCGATGCTATTGCCGACGAAATCTATGCACGGGAACTTCAAAAAGTGGAGGAACTCAAACGGGACGGAACCATTCGGCTTTATTACGACGATCCGTTGCTGGAGAATGCTGAGTATTTGACCTCTCTATAAAGCCCGTTTTTTGAATATCCGAGAGGGGCTCTAGGGAATCAAGTCGTCATTTACGTCGGGGTTGGGCGGTTTTTGTCGTCGAAATTTTTGTCCGTCCGTTCAAGAGCTAGGCGAAATTCGATACACTTACGGTAGTTACCACTGGTTGGCTTTTCTGTTTAAGGAGTCTTGTCGTGGATCCTCTCGAGCACAATTCCCCGTTGGACGCTTCCGCAACTACAAACCGAGCATCATTGCGTTGGTTTCATTTTTCCAATCCGGAATTGCGTCGAGCATTTCGGACAGGAGTTTTGGTTGGTGCGGGGGTGTTGGCAACGCTTGGCGGAGCTTTTTTCGCTGGTCGTTGGAGTGCGAAAAGCCCCGCGGAGGTTACCGCCGGCTCCATGAGTGTTCCGTTCTCGGGGGATCGGATGGCAGCATCTGATATTTCGGCTGATCGGATTCATCCGGATTTCAAAGCCGAATGGTTGCGTGCGACCGCAACGCATGGCGGATCGAATTTGGCTGTGTGCACAGCGAGTGCTGGCGAGGAAGCCGAAGGTTTTTTCGCATTGGATTTCCTGACTGGAGATCTCAAGGGTTGGGTTTACTATCCTCGCATGGGTGGCTTCGGCGGATTGTTTGCGACGAATGTTATTCAGTATCTTGGACCTCCAGGAAAGAACCCAGAATACCTTCTGGTCAGCGGTTCTACGCACTCTGCTCCTTCGGGTGGAAACATGCGGGCTGCGAACTCCTTGCTTTACGTTGTCGATGCTAAACTCGGTACCTTCGTAGCATTCACCATCCCTTGGAACCGGTCGATGGAGAGTTCGGGTGTCCAGCAGATGAATACGATGCTTCCTGTTGGAGGAGATATCATTCGTCCGATGGTTGGTCCGGGGCAGCGAAAGCCGCCCGCAGTGGATCCGAATCAAAAAGCGAATCAGGATCCTAACAACGCGAATCCCAACAATGCGAATCCAAATGGAAACGCGAACAATGGAAATGCCAATCGGGTAAACCAAAACCAGGCGAACCCGAATAACGCCAATCCAAATAATGCCAATCCGAACAATGCGAACCAAAATCCGCAGAACAACAACTTGAACCGCCGACAACCATAGATTGTTCAATCCGATGCAGATCAGTGAATGGGTAAGTGGACGCGTCTTTCAATTCGTCCATGGAAACAACCTCGTATATAACACCTGTTGGGAAGATCCTCGATTAGACAGGCAAGCCCTTGAGCTAACTGCTCAAGACCGCTTGTTAGTGATTACTTCCGCCGGGTGCAACGCTTTAGACTATTTGTTAGCTGGGGTAGGGCATGTTTATGCAGTGGACATGAACCCTCGCCAGAACGCATTGTTGGAGCTGAAAGCTTCGGCAATTCGCAATCTGGATTATGACCAGTTTTTTCAAATGTTCGGTCACGGGCACCTGCCTTCTGCTGAGTCGATCTACGCAGCGAAATTGCGGGGATCGATCTCTTCGCTTAGTCGCAAGTACTGGGATCGATGGATCAAGTTCTTCGATCACCCCCGCAAGTCTTTTTACTTTCGCGGTACATCAGGTGCTTTTGCGCACATGATCGGGAGTTACGTCAATAAGGTGGCTAAGTGCCGCAAAGAGATTGTTGAGCTGCTTGATGCTCCGACATTGGAGGTACAGCGAGAGTTGTATCCAAAGCTGAAGGAGAAGATTTGGTCGAAGACATTGCAGTTTGCGATGAACCGAGACACGACCTTGAGTTTATTAGGGGTGCCGAAAGCTCAGCGCAAGCAGATCGACGAGCAATATCCAGGCGGTATTGTCAAGTTTGTTGAAGACTCGATCGACGCTGTGTTTTCGAAACTACCGGTACAAGACAACTATTTCTGGCGAGTGTACATCACCGGTTCGTACACCCCGACCTGTTGCCCTGAGTACTTGAAAGAATCGAATTTCGAGAAACTCCGTGGTGGTCTACTAGATCGGCTTACGGTGCAAACCGACTCCGTCGAAGGATT
>CAIJIZ010000689.1 GCA_903820735.1 uncultured Pirellula sp. | reverse complement strand
CTCCCCCCTCCCAATCCAACACATGAGAAATCGCAACCCATTGCGATGGTACTTCGATACAAGCCTCCAAAAAATCCGGCGGCTGACTACTCCATGGCAACGTTGTCATCAACGTCGAACCACCACGACATGGGCAAGCCAACATCAAACCGAGTTTGCGGAGACTCTGCTTACCATTCAACTTACTGGTCAACTTACTGGTCAACTTGCCGTCCAGCTTACTTTCTGGCTTTTGCTCTGATTTCGAACTACAGCAGGAGCGCTTAGCAGTACAGCAAGAAGCGTCGTTATGTGCCGAATCGCATTCTGAATTCGACTCCACAACAGCATAATCCGGTGGGACCACCCGACGATCCATCGCCCACTGCGCTCGCTGTGCTGCATCGTAACAACAACAGCTCGTCCAACATTGCAAAGCAGATCCGCACCCACATCCATGCCCCTGGCATGGAAAAGGCCCATCTGGGGAAATCAACCCCAAAGAGGAATGGACAGGGAACGGAATATTGGTGAGCACAAACACCAAAAGAGTGCACCACAAGCACATCAATCCCGAAACGCTTCGGATTGGCTTACCCCCATCTCTCTGTTTCGCAACCCAACTCGAAATCACGCTCGGTCCAATAATCGACTGTTTAATCGCTTCTACACACAACCTAAGAGAATAACTTCCAGCACTACAACCGTCAAATCACACTCCAAAACGCACATTCCTAAACTCAGTACCTCTAAACACAGTGCATGCGTCGCATATCCGATCGGACACATAATCGACCATCGTTTCGATCACAGCATGGCAGGCAAATCTTCCAAGGGAAAATTACCTTCCGTACAAGCCGTAGAGCTTGCATCTGCAACCCACAACCCGGAAGATAATAAAATCCTCATCTTGCTCGTTGGCTCCTTCTAATCTGAAGCCGAACCAACCCGCACATCCACCATTTGCACTCCCATGCCCTCCTTCCCCCCTACTCCATTGCGGTGCCTGATCCTTACTATCAGCACCGCCATCCTGGGCGCTGCTCTCGGGTGCTCCCCGCGCACCCCTTCCACCCAACAACAAACAACCAATCCCCCAACCGCCCCTGCTAAGCAAGAACCTTCCACTGCAAAGCCTATAGATTCACCCCAAGTCGACTTCCCTAAAGAAATCCAGCGCATCACACGCTTGCTCGAGGAATGCTCGAAATCCAACAGTTCCAATGGCTCAAAAAACTCAAAAAGCACTGACACGTCAGAACCAATACAGTCCAAGAAAATCGAAGAAGCCTGGGCCGCGCTCAAACCACTGCTGCTGGTCAAACCCTCCGACCCCGACTTGATCTTCCTCACCGCACGCACCCTCGCCGCGAAAGACGATCTACCCGGCGCAATTGCAACCTTGGAAAAAATGCCCGAGGGGGCCCCTCAAGCTGGACCGGCTGCCGGCCAAGCTGCCGAATGGATGATCGCACTGGGAAAAGTCCCCGAAGCAGAAATCATCCTGGTGAAACTCATCAAGCGATACCCAAACGCTGTTCCAGCTTTGCGACTGCTAGGCAAGCTCTACAACGCGCAAGGTCGCCGTTGGGAAGCTACCCGCATCCTTGAACGACTTATCCGACTCGGGGACTTCACCAAATTCGAACTTCTCGCCATCGTCGATCCCCGCGACTATTTCAACGATGAACCGATCCAAAAGGCATTCGCCGAAACATACCCGGATCACCCCTACGTCCTGTTCGCCCCCATCCGCACCAAGCTGATCCGAAACGGCTATGCCGCAAACCTCGAGACGCTGCGAACAATGTCGATCCGCTATCCAGACCTGATCGAACCTTGGGTATGGACAGCTACATCTCTCCTTGAGACCGACCGACTCGCCGAACTAAAAGAGTGGCTTGCTACCCCACCCCCCGAAGCAAACAAACACCCGGAATACTGGTACGCAACCGGCGGCCTGCTCTTGCGCTCGAATCAATTCGAATCGGCAGCAGCAGCCTTCGCCCAAACGATCCAACTCGACCGCCGTCACGTTCCGGCCTACCAAGCCCTCGCGGACGCTTTGCTTGAATTGAAATTGGTCGACCAAGCTCAATCGGTTCGCCAATTCGGAAACGACTTGGTCTCCATCAACGACCTAGCCCAACAGATCTCCTACAACTACGGTGAAAACAAACTCTATGAGTCAATCGCTAAAATCTACGACAAGCTTGGTGATGATGTCGCGGCCTTCGGCTGGAGAGCAACGGCCGTCGCCCTCGGTTTCGAACCCATGACCCAGTCCCTTCGCGATCAACAAGCCCTCCTGAAAAAAGGTACTCTCCGACCACCCGCCGTCCTTGATCAGATCCCTTGGAAAAACTGGACTCTACCCTCGGAACTTCCGACCCCAACCCAATCGGACTCCTTGATCTCAACTCCAAACAACCTTTCCAACGCTTCTTCGATCGCCATGGAAGATGTCGCTGCGGCACTGGGGATCACCGGCCGCTATAACAACGGTGCGAAACCAAATCGCAGTTGGTATACCATCGAAGGTGTCGGCGGCGGAGTAAACGCAATGGACTTCGATCTCGATGGCTGGCCCGACCTGTACTTCTCCGAAGCTGGCGGATCACCGATCGACTCGAACCCTAGCTACCAACCAAAATCTCTGTTCCGCTCGATCTATTCGAAAGCCTTCCAAGACGTCGCACAACTCGCATGCGTGGCCGATGTCGGTTATGGCCAAGGGGTCGGGGTTAGCGATATCGATCAAGACGGCTTCCCAGATCTACTCGTATCAAACCTTGGAAACTCCCGCATCTATCGAAACCAAGGTGACGGGAGCTTCGAAGCCATCACGATCCCCCAAGACGACCCGAACTCCGTCTGGAACAGTTCGATCCACGCCGCCGACCTTAACGGCGATTCACTACCGGATCTACTCGTGGCTTCCTACCTCTATGGCACCGAAGCCATCACACGCAAATGCGACTACGGCAAGTCTTCGCGCATCTCCTGCAACCCGAAAATGTTCCCCCCTGGTAAGAACCGCATTCTTTACAACCAAGGTGACGGCAACTGGAAATCCGCTCCCGAAACACTCCTTGAATCGATCCGGACAGGCTACACGCTAGGCACCCTGGTTACCAACCTAGATCAACGCTTCGGGAACGATGTCTTCTTCGCAAACGACGTTTCTCCAAATAACCTATTACTCTCGGGACTAGAAGATCCAACAGATCCCGACAACTTCTCTGAATCCGCCGCTTCGGCTGGCGTCGCCGTCGACGCAATCGGCCGCGCTCAAGCTTGCATGGGTATCTCTTGCGGTGACCAAAACCGCGATGGTTTGCTCGATATTATCGTCACGAACTTCTACAACGAAGTCTCAACGCTCTATCTGCAAACACTCCCAGGTGTCTTCGTCGATGGTACTCGCCGATCCAAACTCGGGGTCTTCACCCTCGATCAACTCAGCTTCGGTAGCCAATTGAGCGACCTCGATAACGACGGCTGGCTAGACTTCATTGCCGTCAATGGCCACATCGATGACCTGCGCACCGAAAATGTACCTTGGCAAATGCCAACTCAAATCCTGAGAAACGTCCAAGGTGAGTTTCAATGGCTCAGAAACCCCGCACCGGGGAAATACTTCGAAAGCAAATACGTCGGACGTGGTTTACAGTCCCTGGATTACAACGTCGACGGAAAACCCGATCTGGTCGCCACCCACCTCGACCGACCTGCCGCATTGCTGGAAAACCGAACCCAATCGAACCACAACTTTATCCAATTCGAACTCGTCGGAACTCGATGCGAACGAGCGGCAATCGGGGCCGTGCTACATATCCAATCCAATAACGAGTCTTGGGTCACGTCCCTATGCGATGGCGAAGGCTACTTCGGCTCAAACCAACACCTACTTCATGTAGGTATCGGTGCTCAATCATCGATCGACTCGATAAAGTGCACTTGGCCCAACGGGTCGGTCGAGACCCTATCGAACCTTCAACCCAATCGGCGCTACCGCTGGGTCGAAGGCCAAGGCATCCACGAAATACCGCTTCAACCCAGCACCCCAGCCCCTACTCGCCAGTAAGTAGTCGCCCGTAAGTAATCGCCAGTAGGCGAACCGGTTTTGCTAAGAAACACTCGAATCGCAGAGGATCGCGGTGTTTACGAAGAAACCCTAGAATCGACAAGAAGCGTTGGCTTTCCCAGGACAAACTCACTCAAACCCAACAACTACTTCTTCTTAGCACCCTTCTTGGCGGTGGCCTTGCTAGCTCCCTTTGCCGCTGCCGCCTTAGGTGCCGCCTTAGGTGCAGCCTTAGGTGCAGCCTTCTTGCTCGCTCCCTTTACCGCCGCAGCCTTCTTAACCGCCTTCTTGCTCGCGGCTCCCTTCGTTGCCGCTCCCTTAGCAGCACCCTTGCTCGCAACCTTACCCTTGCTACCTCCGAAAATCGCCGCCCAACCCGTTGCATACTTCTCGTTGGTGCCCACTCGTGTAATCGTCATCTTTACTCCTCAATCCTTTTCGAAATTCTTTTCATTGAAGTGCTCTGCTAATAGCGCTGACACATTTGCCTATTAGCTAATAATTCATGGCTAGGTCAAGCCTTGATTGGTTTTAGTTGATCGCTCCTACGATTTGATCGTACTGCTAAGTTGATCTAGCAGAGAACGCTTAACGGCCCGATCTCTCAACTCCTTGAGCCGTGGGCTCGCTCGCAATCTTCGCGATCTCCTGAATAATGCTCGGCAAAAAGACAATCCCCGAATAATGATCCGCCGGCAACTCCACATGATGCCCTTGAGGTAACTTCGCGGCATCCACATACTGCTTGGAATTCTTCGGTGGAACCACCGTATCTTTATCCCCCGAATAGACCCAAGTCTTTCCGGCGGCTACCCGATGCGCCAAACGCAACGGCTCGATGGTATACAAAGCCTTCTTGGCTTCCTCCATGCTTATCCCACTCTTGGTCAGCTCGCGACGGGTCTTCTCCGCATCGCGATCTCCGTTGGCCAACACCCCATAAAGATCGCCACCGGCGAGAAAAATCACGGAACGATGATACGCAGTATCTAACCCCGTAGTCGTCGCAACGACGAATCCCCCCAAACTCGTCCCTTGTATCGATATCCTCGTAACGTCGACACCCGGCAATACGCTCACCGCATCATAAGCTCGCCTCGCATCGGCAATCCCCTGCTTGAGCCCCCCGATCAATGCTTCCCCTTCGGTCTTCGTCGACGCCGGATTGCGACGCATGCCGTACGTTGGCAACTGCATCAAAAACGCATGCACTCCTTGATTGCTCAACCCCCTCGCTATCATCTTTCCGACCGTCATCCCACGCCCCGACTCGTGCACTACCACAATCGCCGGAGCACTCTCGAGTTCCTTCCCTTTGCGGCTCGCGCGATACCATTCCAATGCAACTAAATCATTGATCGGATCCCCCGATGGCATAGGCGAAGCAAACCGCACGACCCGGTCGATCCCGCTCGCACGCTGCTTTTCATCCACCCCATCGATCCGAACATCAAACCTCCCATTCTCCCAACACAACCCATCGAGACACTCCTTCGCATCCGCCGAACTCTCTCGCTCTAATTCCATCTCCAATGTATCTCTCGCTTGAAATACCTTCCCAATATCTCCCGCACCTGCACTTTTCTTATTGGCTGGGTTGCCCGCTGGACTGCCCGCTGGGTTATCAGCTGGACTGCCTACCGAGTTATCCTTCGGAATCTCCACCGACATCTCCCGAAGAAGCCCGATGAGATCAAGCTTCACATAAGGGCGATCGGCCGCCGGCTCTTTATGACTCGCGTTTGCGACATACAACACTCCATCCTCGGGGACGAAAAGGACGTTGTGCAAGTTCGAATCCATCGCCACGGGCCGACACATCAAATCGGTCGCACCCTTTACATCAAACTTGCCGTACCCATCCCGAACCCTTCGCTTCAACTCATCCAATCTTGAACCTTCCGACAAAACCACCGTATCGGCAATCCCCTCCCCTAACAATGCATGCCCCTTACCGGGATCGACAAACTCGATCTTCTCCGGCGTCGCCGCTACCCCAACGGCACTTCGATTCTCCCCGTCTGCGAAAACATAGTAATACTCACAAGTCCTCGGACTCTGCGACCACAATGCCTTCACTTCCTCCAACGAATCGCACTCCTCCATCGCTCGACGCATCAATGTCGACATCGGCACTCCATCCCACTGACCTTCCCCCTTGCCTCCCATCTCCCCTAACGAAATCTTCGCGGCATTCATCCCGCTAACACTCCCGGTAAACCCGGCATATCCAATGTTGGCAAATGGCAGATATCCCTTCGGTGCGACGATGAACGTCGTCGCAGCATCCTGCAACCCAATGGCCGTCATGTAATCGAGTACCCGACCGTGATAAAGCTTGCCGTCAACCGTCGCTTCCCCAAACAATGCAAACCCTGAACAATGGAACAACTCAGGGAAAACATTGAGTGTCTCGACCAAGTGCTCATCGAGCCCCAACACGCTAGCTAGCGCACGCGTCTCTGCTATATGACGCTCGGGAATGTAAGGCTTTAGCTGCCCATAAGCCCTATCGAGATCCTTGCGAAACCACCTTCCCGTAGCCACCGTCTGCGCAAAACCAAACCCATACAACACCGAATCGATACATCGCATCGACTCAACCTTTAGTAACTCTCCATGCGCTTTACCTATCTCCTCGGGCGTCCCGGACAACATCGCGACCCGCTGCCCTTCGATCCAACGCAATTCGCCATTGGCCACCTTGCGATTCTTCTTGATCGGATCGGTCAATCGGCTCGAAGGTGCCAAGACTTCTGCCGCGCGGCGCAATCCACGCGAGACGGTTCGTTCTATCTCTGCCCGCGTTAACTCTTCTTGCTCATACTCCCCCCAATGCTTAGCCATCCACTCCTGGTTGCTACCACCTCGAGCGAACAATTCAGGGTGCTCGCCACTTAATTCCAACTCTGCATTCACATCCCGACTCGCTACGGTTACTTTGGAAACCTCTCCACCGACCAACCCAACTCGTATCCCACCTTTGACTAACCACTCCACTCGATCTTCTTTCAACACCCCTCCCCCTAAGGCACCTTCCTTGGGCTCAGCAAGCTGCATTTGACCAGCCGACAGAAAGACTTGAGAAAGCGTCGGCCCATTGATCAACTTGACAAACTCCAACGAGCTGGCGATCTCACTCGTTCCTTTGATCGTTCGCTTCAATAAATCCCTCGAACCTAGATGATCTTCTTCGTCCACCGCACCGACTCCCCAGAACATCTTGCGATGCTTCGGTAAGACCACGGCGGTAATCCCTTCCCTGCGAACCAATGTCAGCGCATACTCCGGATGCACTAACACCAATTCAAACTCTTCATCGCTGTGCCGCACCAAGTCGACTTGCACTTCTTGCGTCGCCTTGTCTATCACCACCCTCCCGCGTCCACGCAATCGAAACTGCTCGGTTCGCAGTTGCAATGCACTAAGCCACGGTTCAAGCTGCTCACCGAGCTGCTTGGCAACCTCCTCGCCGATCGCCGGCAGCGATTTCTTGTCCTGAGCTTGTAACCCACCACCCCCAGAACCGATGGCGAACAAGACAAACATCAATACCAAGGAATGTTGCCTAAGTTTTGTGACACATACCATCGGACAATCTCCTGTTGCGCAAGGAAACGGGTGAGGAAGGAAGAGGACCAAACGGCGAGAATTCCATAGGAATCCATTCCACGCATCTTACAGCATTTCAGCATACAGAATTTCAGTGTACAGCATGCCAGTGCTCTGTGTGTTCAGCCTACCCCTACTTTATAGCGTAATGGGGGTCCTGCGAGGTTGAGACTGAACTGCAAATTTGCAATGCCCGAAATCGGCTTAACGGATCGGCTTACTTGATTGGCTTAGACCCCTGAAACGCGACCTACTTCGACATGATTTCTTTCGCCCGAGCAATCATCCCCTGCGCCTGCTCGCGAGTCGGAGCCTCGGCGATGAGCCGAACTAAAGGTTCGGTATTGCTGGCCCGTAATAATAGCCATCCATCGGACCAATCAAGCCGCACGCCATCCTCGAGACTAACCGTGTCGGCTTGCATGCTTTCCTGAAGCTTGCCAATCGAAGCCTCAAGCTCCGTCTTG
>CAIJIZ010000688.1 GCA_903820735.1 uncultured Pirellula sp. | reverse complement strand
CCGCGTTAACTCAAATCAATATAGCCACCTACCGAAACAGAACCCATGAGCCCAGCATTTCACGACGGCGGAGCGTCGTGCCACTTTGTTCTCTGCTGCAAAAAGCAACTTCACAAAACTCCAACTGCGACGCTGAGAACCGGAGAAGAACTGACGCGCACCAGAATGCGCAGAATCCATCCCTGACCACCAATCTGACTCTGTGTCCTCGCGCCCCCCGTTGTGAGATCCCACGTAGACATAACGCAGCCGTTCAGCCAATGGCGGTAGAAAATGATTCCATTTGGCAAAATGCCTGATCCGCCGCTTGGCTGTAATTTTTCGTTCGTCCTAGTGCTCCCCTCTTATGGTCACTGAGCCATTTCCCGAACCCTAAACGCTTCGCGCACCATTGGCCGATTGAGAGCGATAATTGCCCAGATGCATACAACCCACCCCACGGGAAGAAACAGCACTACAGATAGTGCGGCCCCCAAGTAAGATAGACTGCGCGATTCAATTCGCTTCAGTTGTATACCGCACCAAACAAGTAGCGGTGCGAGAAGAAACGTAAACATAAAGACGTTCTGAGGTGAAGCAGGATTCGGCACGCCGCGCGAAGCGACGCCGACCGCAATGGCTATAGCGAATACACTCGACAAGATGGTCCCCTGACCGATCATCAATACGCCAGGCCACCAAGTAAGTTTCCGAGCCTCAATCAGCATAGGCGACGGCTGTGTAGAATCGACTTGAGTTGATGGCGGGGAATAAGGATTGTTATCGATCATCGCTGGCGATCATTACTGGCGGGACGGACGCCCAATACCACAGAGGACGACGCGTGAACTCAACGCAAGTTCGCGAGGCGGACCGAGTCCATTGGGGACATGTCATGGTGCGTCTTTTACTCTTTCTCGTAGGTAGGTCCGAGTCACGTATCCGGATGCAGCGTATGCATCGTGACAATTTGCACATGATTCCACGCGTCCCCGAGCAAGCACGTGCTTTTTTTCCGAATCCAAAACGCTGAATTCCCAGTCACCATGCTCGGGCCAATATCCCTTCGGCATCTTTCTCATGACGGTATACAACTCAATTTTGCTTCGTTCTTCATCGGGATACTTGATCTTAATGACGACGGTCCCCACCGGATACTCGGCGGTACCAGCACGAATCGCGGCCTCGCCACCCTTGCTGATGTAAACATCACAGTATCGATCACCATGAACATCGACATGAGTATTAATGACACATTGAGTCGCGGTTGGCGCATGCATCAAAAACGGCTTATCCGTGACTCGAACAAAGCCATCTAGCTTTTCCAAGGACGCAAGAAAGCGACGGTTCGAGAGGAGCGGATCGTTTCGATGCTCCTCTAAGGTCTTAACGAGACTTTGGGCCCAGCCAAAAGAGGCAGTGGCGCCCCATATCGAAACTGCGACGACCTTAATCCAATTTCGCATCTATGCTTTCCTTTGATTTGAAGAAGTAACACCAAAATAGTTGGGTTGCGAACAAGCGAACGACTCGGCTCGGCCAGTGCCGAATGCTTCCGCCCTCCAAAGTGGAACGACGCTCCGCCGTCGTCGCCCACAACTCCGCAAATGCTCAAATCAATTTAACCCGATTACGACACGCAACCCATGACGCCAGTATTTGACGACGGCGGAGCGTCGTGCCACATTCCCACGGCTTCAAAACATACCTCCACAAAATCGCGTCACGATCCACGCACCTTTCACACCTATCACAACATCGAATCTATTTCCTCTTATCCGATCGGTGTTATCGTTAGCGTCGCCGCTATGGCCGAGGCATTTCGGGTGGTGGTTCGGAAGAAAAAACATCACAAACGCCGGCCTGACCCATCGCCTCGATACGTTTCAATATACCACGGTCATTTCCCCGATAGTGGATGCACTGCAGTTCAGCACACCGAATTACCTCTAGCATCGCGTCCAGCTCGGACTCGTTCGCAGGTTGCTTTGATACATAGCAGTGATCGTATCCGTCAGTCCGTCCTGCGTAAGTAAACAGCTGCGGCGCGATAGTTCGTGGTACGTCACACAATGTGCAACAGTCGCGTTCGACGTAAAAGTCGCCCGGCACGTTTTCAGGATATGCTTCAGGCATGTTCAATCCGGATAAAGCCAGTGGAAAACGATGTCGATGGAAACCACGTTTCAAAAAACAGGAAGACTCGAGCGGCGACTTCGATGCACCACATTGCTCCCTCTTATCTTAGTTACGTGCCACCCACGTATATGGATAATAGCATGCAAATCAGGGAGTGTCGACGAGGCGGGTATTGGGCTAGCAATCGCTCGGGAGCACGTCCGTCCAAAGGCCACTGCATCCGATTTACCAACAGTAAAAGATGCTGGAGCTAGAACTGCGCAAGCAAGCATCCCGATGCGCAGCGCATTACAGGCCTGACTCGATATCCGTACCTCTCGTCCGCCATCAGAGAACCAAGCACACGGAACGTAAAGCTCGTTCCGCCAAATGGCATCAGCCTACAGACACAGCCTTCTCACCCGCTGCAAAGATTCCACGCACGGCCCGTTGGCCACGTCGCCAACGGTGCTGATGCTCCTGGGCATGCTGCGCTAACGTCTCTGGCAAACCCGCTGCACTCCCTTGGTAATACTTCTTAAACTTCCATACCAAGTCAATCCACATCGATCCCTCGACCCCCAGTCGCTTCAAGATCGACTCCACCTCCGGG
>CAIJIZ010000687.1 GCA_903820735.1 uncultured Pirellula sp. | reverse complement strand
GAATCGACGCACGACGCTTCTGCCAATCCTCCACCGTATCGATGCGGCCTGAACCCGAGTCCCCAGCTTCGATCCAATCAAGTCTCGCGTGCCCTTCGTTCGGTATCACGCTTGCGACTAACGCAGGTGGTTCTTGGGCGCCTTGCTGTTGCTGCGTGTTCCGTTGCTCTTGAGCATACGAATCCATTTCCAATCCAACTGACCAACTCATCGTCAACGCGACCATGCATATCGCATATCGGGAAACCACACCCACCACATGGTAATTTAGGCGGTGATTTAGGCGTCTACTAAGCCTGCTACTGAGTCGGCTGTCGGCGATCGTAATCTGTCGGTTCTTCACAAGTCTCACTCCTGCTTCCCTTTTTCCGAAGCCTGCGGCTTATCATTGAACTGCTTTCTCAACATGGATACAGCAGCATCAACAAGCATCTCGCCACTCCCTTCCGCGCAGCGTGCCGAGATCACTTCGTAATTCCCTTGGCTATACGCTTGGCGAGTCGGAACATATCCGATCGATCCGTTAGCCAGTTCGTGAATCGAAGTCTGCTGAAAAGGGGAAGCGTCCTTGATGGCGATTCCCAACTGTACAAATATCTCGCCAGGCAATGCAACCCAAGCGATATCGCGACCAAGACTGATCACCTGCACCTCCGCTTCGATAAATCCATCAGATCGGGATTCAACATCCGCAATCCGGTAAGCTTCTACCATCTCCATGAAGGGTGGAAGATTCGGTTCGCCCATCTTTTGAAGCGTCTTCTTGGCCCACTCGGATCGCTCCGGTGCATGCGGTTGTACTGGAAGTCGAATAATGCGATGCTCGGCGGCGAGACGACAATCGCTTACCCCCCGGCGTGAATCCCAGGCTCTGAGCAAAGCGCCGGACAATCGTGTTCCAATCCGCGCCGCTTCTTGATGCCCACCCTGCCGCTCCGCCGTCCTGACATTGATATGGTTGACATCACCACAAGCCCCGGTTGCGTACTGAAGGTGTCCATCCGGCCCAAATACACCTCGAAGAGATTCCTGAAGTGTGTAAGGCATATCCGCGCTCCACTGCGTTCCCCCCACCGTGTCCAAATGAATCGCAAAGCTACTCAACACCCCCGAAACGGCACCTTGCTCTTCATGGATGGCAATAAAAGGCAACTGATCGTCCGTCGGCCCAGCCTCCCGAACAATACCCGGATTCAACTTACCTGGATTCCATCCAACCGTTCCATCCTTCATAAAAAATCGGCGATTGAACGCTAAGCGTGTTTCTTCCCCCGTACCAAAGCTAATACTCCGAATGCGCAGATTCTCAACCGCTTGTTGAACACTCTTTGCAATGGCATCCGGAAGCTTGAGCATGAAGTCCTTTGCTTCCTGCGTCTGATTGCCAAATCGCCCAACGACTCGCTCTTCGGGCTCATAGAGCATCGGTCCGGTATGCGAATGCGTGGCGCTAATCATCACATGCGAACCTGGTATCCCAAGGTTCTCTTCAACGATGCGCCGTGTTTCACTGACCATCCAAGGAGTCGTAGCGATCAAATCAACCACCACCAACGCCACCTTGGTCTTCCCATCATCGAACACAGTCGCTTTCGCCCAAAGCGGATCATGCGTTGCGGTGGAATAGCGAATGCCGTAATAACCGGCCATCGGCGTCGGCAACAACGGCGTAATCTCGGACTTGCCAAAGCCCACTAAGCAACCCGGCTCTTCGGCTGCGTAGGCAGATCCAACGATCGCGCTGATCGATTCGTCCCAAGTCAACAAGCCACAGAGAGCGACAAAGACCAGAGCTTGTAAACGGCAGACAGACTGCCGAAGGAACGCAGACTGTAGAAGAACAAATGAGCGTAGCATCATGATCGGTTCGCACACGTAACGGGAGAGGAATCCAAACAACTCATCCCGTCAGTCTACAAGATCCCGCATGCCCACACAAATAGTCGCCCACAGGCGAAGCCCTGCAATTCTTCGCCGCAGGCAAAGGCCAGTAAATCTAACCCGCAGGCGGATGCCTGCTTGCTGGTTAATCCTGCCAGCGGTAAAGCTGCAATGACTTCTGAGTCCGAATAACGACCTCGGAGCCAGCTACAGCGATGTGTGCCCAAGCTTCCTCTTCCGTGATTTTCAGCTCGCCGAGCATTTGATACTCCGCAGGATTGTGGGCGATCAATCGCAATTTACCAGCTTGATCCAACGCAAGAATCTTTTCCCCGTTGCTTACCATGCTCCAGTACTCTCCGTACGGACGGGTAATCCAAGCCTCTTTGCCTTCGTTGAGATCGATGCAAGCGAACCGCTTGTTTCTAAGGTGCATGTACAAGTAATGATCGATTACGACCGGGGAAGACATGTAACCTTCGAGTTTGTTCTCCCATTGCGCGTTGGCTGTATCACCTGCCACGTTTAGGAACAGAGAGCGTCCGCCATAACTGCTGGTGAAGATCCCTTGGTTCCAAATCGTCGGAGTTAGAATGTTCATTCCGCGAAACGATTCGATTGACTTGCTCCACAACTTCGATCCGCTGGTCATATCCACACCCGCCAAATAGGATCGGGTTTGAACCACTAACTGACGCTTGTCTCCGATCGTTGCAATCACCGGGGAGGAAAACGCCCCGCTGCTCATCATATCTCCATTGTCTCCCAACGAAGACCAAATAATCTTGCCATCAGCCTTGTTCAGCTTGTGGAACCCCTTCCCCGCTTGAATGTACAAATCATCCCCATCGATCAGCGGAGAACAAACCATTCCAAAGTCGGGCACTTTGCCGAACTGCTCGGCGAAGTCCAACCGCCACTTCTCGTCACCCGTTTTACAATCCAAAGCGACTAGCACATCCCGAATCCCGCCAACATACAACGTCTGACCGTCGCAAACCGGCGTAGCGCGAATCCAACTACCATTCCTCGCTGCAAAGAACGGGACCTTCATCGCCCCTTCCCAATCCTTGCTCCAACGTGTCTCGCCAGTTTTGCGATCGACACACGTGACCCGCTCTTTCCCTTCAATGGTTTCCGTTGTGAAGACTGAATCCGAAGTCACAATCGGCCCTGAGTAACTATCCCCAAAAGGTACCGACCAAACCTTCTTGAAGTTCGCTTCGGTCAGCGTCGATGGCCAAGCTTGCCCTTCAATCTTGCTATCTCGGTTTGGACCACGCCACGAGAGCCACTGCTGGTTTTCTTCGGCCTGCACAAACTCACAAAGCCCACCAACACTCAGAAAGCCGACGCTTGCGACCAACCCACACAGAACGCTTCGCACCACTTGAAAAGACATAGACATCACCGATCTCCGATCGCTCAACTGCTTCAAAACACAGGAATTCCCCAGCGTTCTGCTTCACAAACTGACGATCTGCACAACCCACCCGTCGCCGAGCTTTTGGCAGCCTGAGAAGTTTGATTCTCAGGTCGACGCATTAACAAACAGCTCGGTTCGATGAATTGCACTCGTTGACGAACTTACGTCGTGCGAATCCGAAACGCTAACTCACCAGTATAGGAACCAGCCAACCCCCTCTTTTGGGCGTGGACGAGACCCGGACGAGACCCGTTTGGGGAGATCGGATCGACTATTGACGTCTTAGCGTTTTGTCGACTTTGTGTTCGAAGAAGGAACCTTTGCAGTATTACCCTTTACAGGATTGGATTTTACGGGATTAGGTTTTGCAGGATTGGGTTTTACAGCGCTGGACTGGGCAGCGCTGGACTGGGCAGGACTGGTATTTGTGCGGTTATTGGCAGCAGTTCTCGGTTCAACCTTCGCAGATACGACATGGTCTTCCAAGCGTGCTGAGTACTCCAAGACACTTCCCGGGCCGGAGAACGCCACAACTTGGTGATCCCAAGCAAGTTCTTTGGAAATCATCCGACCAGCATCGATATCGAATTGGATCGTGCCGTTGCTCAGCTGCTGCATAACTTGAGCCTCTTCGGCAGGATCGGCGATGGCCGAGAGTGGTTCGGAACGAACATCTACCGTGGCAACTCCCGCACTGACTTTCTCAAGTTTGAATAATTCGCGAAACTTGATCAATCGAGACGATCCGTCTTTGCGATCGATCCTCATCTCCCGAGGGACTTCCCAAGTTGCTCCAACCCCCACAGGTTCTGCCGGCAATGGCATCGTGATATCCCCCATCCCCATGTGAGGCGGGTCCTTTGAATCACTTCTTGCGACTACCATTCCTCGGTGATCGATTTGAATGGTCGAAATGGTTTTGCCTGCTGTTTCCACTGCGCTAGCAAACTGAACGGGTGGCTTTTCTGCCGGCTCTTTGCCGTCACCCTTTTGAGCGTTCTTACCGGCCTCTTTAGTGCTGTAGCGAATTTCTTCACTCTGGCCGAATTGCTGTGCTAACTCGATCTCATCGACACGGTATTCAAAGGTCGTGGCTTCTTGATCAGTCTTAACAACATGCCATGACTTCTCGGTCAGCGTGCGGCTTGAAGCCTCTTGCAAGACGGAATTAATCCGTGTTCCGTTTTTTGACAGGTGCAATACTTCACTTCGCAGCACCGTACCAGGCTCGAACTTGTACCGAAGCAAGAACTTTTCCTGTGTCTCGGGACCTTGTGTCTCTTTGAACCCTTTCGAATCGACTTTGCGCAACTCCAAATCGGCTCCCGATTGTGCAACCACGGCTTGCGAAGGGCTTTGCCCAAAAGCTCGATCCGCAATGGAAACCGAACTCGCAATCAAAAAACCGATTGAACCAATCGCTAAAACCTTACTCTGCTTGCTCAAACGCATCTTCTTGCTCAAACGCATCGTGTTTGCCTTCGACTCAAGGGACCAATCTCAAGGAACCAATACCGTGCTTGTACAGGCTTGGTTAATTAGCAAAAATGGGGTATCTGTGTCAATCACGATAGAAACCGCTTGGAGTTGATGGGCGCCCCATAGCCGAAAATGGTTTGCAAGTTAGATTATTGGCGACAGAAATCCCAGAAAATCCGCAATACTGAGAACCCGCAACAACCGGCTTGCTGATGAGCCTTGCAAATGCTTGGGGCTCACGGTTTTCGGTGTCTGGGCTGGGTTTCTGGACTGGGTTTCTGGACTGGGTTTCTGGACTGGGTTTCTGGACTGGGTT
>CAIJIZ010000686.1 GCA_903820735.1 uncultured Pirellula sp. | reverse complement strand
GCGGGAAAATGGTATTTCGCTACTACCGCGATGCAGCAACTGCCCCAATGTCGAGCCGTCCGTAGCTCGGGCAAAGAGTATCTTCAATTTAACATCACGGCGTCAACACCATTTTTTCCATTTTTGCTAAAGTCCACGTCTCTCAACTGTCCCCCCTGTCTTTTGCTTGAGATTCGCATCCCCCAGACGGGCGGGGGTACGAACGCTCTCGCTCTGTATTGACTCGAATTGCCTCAGCTTTAAATGCTATCACGGATAATTCTCGTTGGATGAAATCGGTGAGCTCCACTCCTTTGCATCCAAACGTTCCCAACCATTCGGAGTCACCAAAGCATCAACCACCCGTTGCGGTGTCTGATCCGTAATCCAAAGCTCTTCTCCTCCCACGCCTACACCGAGCGCAAGCATCGTTGGCGACTGAGCTGAACTCGAAAAAGCAGGCTTCGGAACGCTATGCAATCCGCCGATCTGTTCCTGCGGGATCGATCCGACCTGCAAACCGCTTTTGCGAATCTCAACGTCACCAGGTTCACTCCAAGTGACCGCACCATTGCAACTCTGAACCACTAGCATCGTTGGAACATCGCGCACCCCCGCGCGATCGACGGGACCCATACTAGGAAAGAGTGTTCCTTGCCCAGTTATCAAATAAAAATTTGGCTCATGGTTCGCCCAAGCATCCGGCGAACGAACTGAGCAGTATTCCTTAGGCATCTGAGCAACAAGAGTTGTGTTCGCAGGACTGTCCCAAGGCTGATCAAGCTGAAATGAGTCGTAGAGCTCTTGATAGCCGAGCTGTGGAAGGATCAATACGCGCCAAGAGTACAACTGTCGACCTGAACCATCGCGCACAACCGGATCAGGATAGCTTCCATAACGCTCGTAGTACGCATCGAGTGCATAGAGGATCGTTTTCATGCGTGCGTAATCCTCCCGAATCGCCTGAAAACCAACCATCCGTCGGAATTCAGTAAGACCGAATGTCACCGCAAATAGCAACACGATAAGAGCTGAAGCCGCCGAGGCAATTAGGATCCATCGGCCCGTGGGACTACCAAGCACTCGCGAACCGCTCGCATCGACTGATTTAGACGGACTTGCAGGGTTCTGTGAGCCGAAACTGACTTGTGCACCTGAAGACTGCTGGGACTGAATTCCAGCGATCAAGCGTCCTGATGAGGATCGAGTGGGCATAACCACTTGTAATCCGCATTCAACGCACGGACCTCGTTTGCCCAAGTACTCATCGGAAACCGTCGATCGATGCGAGCAGTAAGGGCAAGTGAACTCGAACATCGCGGTAACCCCAAGCAGTGGTTAGGCTCAAGCGGATTTACGACCGATGAATTGGTAGTACGGAGTTCGAACCAGAGGCATGTAAGGCACCTTGGCTCGTTTCTCTTGCAACCAAGAGGTTTCAAAGTGACGGGCTAGAAACGGCAAATGATCTGGGCTTGGAAAGACGTTGTCGCTCGAAAACCACAAAGGCCAAAACGAACGAGTTGACCAACCGTGCCGAGTATGACCATCTTGTGGGTATTTGCGAGAGACATAGAAGTCAATCACACCAATACGACCACCAGGCTTAAGAATCCGCTTCGCATTCTCAATGGCAGCGAACCAATCGGGAATCATCGTAAGAGAATACGAAAAAGTCACGACATCAGCGTAACCTTGATTTGTTGGGGGAGTCCAAGTTGTCGCATCAGCAGCGACACCTTCAACATTGGTCCAACCATGCTTTGCAACACGTTGTCCGACGACTTCCAAAAGAGACTCCGCCAAGTCCACGACGTAGATTTTGTCGAACTTTCGAATCGACTCCCCGATGAATTCCAAGTTCGCTCCGGTCCCGCCACCGAAGTCAACCCAAGTTCCTTCACACTGCTCGCCGAGTTTACGATAAACGTCTTCACGGCCTTGTAAAAGGCGTTTGCGAAAGTCGTCGTAATGTGCGGCTTGACCGGCATAAAAATTCTCCATTCGCTGCGCATGGTCTTTCCCGCGAACAGGACGAAGAACCATGTGATAGAGAATATTCAAGTCGTTTAGAAAGGACATTGCGGGATGAACCCTCCGGTTGCACGAAACAAAAAAACCAGGCACTTACTTTGGAAGCGCCTGGTTAAATAAGGTAGCCGTTGCGATTGCATCGAGCCAATTAGAATCCCTTGAACGGGTGGGAAGCCGTATCCTTTTGGGCGACCATTTCTTCAGCGGTGGGCAAGCCCTTCATCGCGTTGGCGATGGCATCAAAGGTCGCTTGGTAGTTGTAATCATAGATCTTCTTATCGTCGGCAGCGGCTGGGTGGATGAACACTCCGCAAACGATAACCAACTTCTCAGCTTGATCCTTAGGAATCGTGCCGTTAGCAACGCTATCGGCTACAGCCTTTGCAACTGCAGCTTGTGCAGGGCCAAACATTTGAACAGCTTGCTTCATACCCTTGATCGTCACCTTGGTGATCATCACGGTCGAAGGCTTAACAGCAACGTTAGGAGCCAAGACTGCGAGCAAATTGGAGTGACCACTGCTTTGGGTTGCCAAGGCGTTGGCGAAAGCCACCCCAACTGGCCCTTCTTTGCTACCGATCATCAAGTCGATGTGTGCAATTTCATTTCCATCGCCGACCAACGCTTCGCCAACATACATAGACATGGAGTGACTTCCCTCTTCGAATTAGAGACCTCGGTGTTTTTGCGCGATGCTCACGCATTTCTGAACACTTGAAGGTAGCAAACCGCAACATTCTTGCAACGCAATCCGCGAAGCCTTTTTTGTAGAAGAAGTTTGTTTTTGACGATTGCGGTAGCTCTGACGGCGTTTTTTATCCGAAAAACAATGGATTTTTCGATCAAACCGATTACGCTGACGAGGGTTGGCGAGCATCTTTTTTCGAATGGCACAGAGATTGCTTGCCGAATAACGACTAGTTCGAACAAGTCCGTGAGTCGAATTCCAACAGTTTAGGTTCCCATTCAAAGGTTCCCTGCGATGAAAACGCTTTTCCGCCGCCTCGCTCTTTTATTGGCTTTTGCCCCTGTTGCAACTCTTTTGGGGGAGCCAACCCTGCAAGCAAACGAGAATGCGGGATCTTCCAAAGACGGGAAAACTGTCGCAGTGGCAGGTAAAGCGAAGAAGTCTGGGCCGGCGAAAGCTGGCGAAGCCCGCACGGTGGAGATGTTTGAAGCGATGGATCAAGGGTTGATCCAAGTCGATTACATTGGAAAAGATTCCACCCAAGCGAACTTGATTTTCAAGAACAAGTCAGGGGAATCGCTCGACATCGTCCTTCCTGAAACCTTTGGTGCGGTTCCTGTCGTAGCTCAAGGCATCGGGATGGGTGGAGGCGGCATGGGAGGAATGGGAATGGGCGGAGGTGGCATGGGCGGCATGGGTGGCGGCGGAATGGGTGGCATGGGTGGTGGTGGAATGGGTGGTGGTGGTCAGGGGATGGGCGGCGGCATGGGCGGCATGGGTGGCGGTGGAATGGGTGGCATGGGCGGTGGTGGAATGGGTGGCATGGGTGGTGGTGGAATGGGTGGCATGGGGATGGGCGGTATGATGCGGGTAGAACCCGATCGTCCCCGTAAGTTCGCTGTTGCCACGCTGTGCCTTGAGCATGGCAAGCCTGATCCGAATCCGCGCATGAAGTACAAAGTAGTGCGACTTTCTGATGTGAATGCGAATCCAGAGATTGCAGAGCTATGCAAAGCGTTAGCGAAGGGCCAAGTCCCACAGAACACAGCGCAAGCGGCAGCTTGGCACATCGCCAACGGGCTCAGCTGGGAAGAGTTAGCTAGCAAGCCTCGAAAAATCTGTGACTACACCGGAGTAGAGATGTATTTCTCCGGAATGGAGATTCAGAATGCGTTGCGTGTGACTTCGTTGGTGCGCAGTGCTTCGGAATCGGCTCCGGAGACATCGAGTCCGGGAGTTGTGGGAGGATCGACAGGAGAGTCTGCGTTGTATGTCTCACCGGGCGAAGCAAAGTAAGTTTGGGATTCTGTTGGTCGCTTCGTTGCCGACCGATCGCATCCGCGGTCAAGCGGCCTGCGAACATCCTTGCAAACAATGCAGTCAAATCAGAGGTGCGGAAGCGAATAGCTTTCGCACTTTTTTTTTGCGTCGTACTTCTTATCCGTTATCTGCTGCGATCCGAAGCCATTCACGATTCGCTAGCAATACCCCCAAAACCCTAGCAGGTTCAGGGACTGTCCCCAGTCGCGACTACAAAATAATGCTAGCATTACCCTCAAAACCCAAGCAGGTTCAGGGACTGTCCCCAGTCGAAGCGGCAGAAAAATGCTAGCATTTCATGCGGTAGGCTACTCTGGAGCAACCACTGGGCAGACAAGAGTAACGGCTTTGAAAGTCTCATCTATCGAGATTCTCGGTCGGCTCACCGGCACGAACTTACCCCACCGCCTAGCCTATTACGACGCTTGGGTACCACTGATCCGTGATTCACCACGTCCGAAGCCACTCACGCAATTCGCTAGCAATACCCCCCAAAACCCTCGCAGGTTCAGGGACTGTCCCCAGTCGCGACTACAAAATAATGCTAGCATTACCCTCGAAACCTAAGCAGGTTCGGGGACTGTCCCCAGTCGACGCGACAGAAAAATGCTAGCATTTCATGCGATAGGCCACTCCGGAGTAACACTGGGCAGATAAAAGCAACCGTTTTGAAAGCATTGCAACCAGCGGCAAATTCGCGGGCGCACTCGCTCCAGGTTACTTCACAGCACAACTCCGCCACAAACACGCAATGGGACGGCTAACCTTCTTCAATCCGAAAGCCTAAGCTTTACACTCCCCACTCCCACAACACGCCGACTTTTGAAGACGCCGACGCAAATTCAACCCATGCGCGAAAATTAACAACGCTCCACCCACCGGTGTCATCCAAGGCTGTAAACCCGCTACACCAGCCACCAATGTCGGACTCTTATCCACACTTCCATCCACTTCATGCTCATGCCCGGCATGGTCGTGGGCAGAATGATCGTGCGCCGCATGACTATGGCTGGAATGATCGTGCCCTGCGTGATCATTGGCAACGTGATTATGGCTGGCATGGTCGTCCTGGCACCCACCACCCGTTTCGCAACATGCGGATGGACCCGCCACCGATATCAAACTCGCACCCGTGAAACCAGCTAACGATGCTCTCTCACCTGCCACATCCTGCTGACAACACCGATCCGGCAACACAAACGCAGCCAAAACAATCAATCCTAATCCTGCACTCGACAGCGATAGAATTCGGTAATCGCGGAACTGAAGAAATGCCGGCCAAATCGCCATCACAACCAACGCACAACATCCAATCGCCGCAATCTGATGAAATAAAGGACTAGCCATCCACTCGGTGAACTTCAAAGCAGGTAATGTAGCTATCAACACGGGCGTCGCGGCGCAGTGAACGGCACACGCTGCCGATGCGAATATACCTAATCGATCCTTCCACGGTTCCATCTTCAATGGTCCAATTGCCTGAGGTGCGTCTGTGTAGTACTTCTTGTTAACTCGTGTCGTCCTTCGTCATTTCATTCTAAACAAAACAATTCTATTTGCAATCCAATTGCGAAAACATTCTATGTACCCCGAGGATCCCTCACAAATCAACCCTTTCCTGGATTTCCCCCTTACTCGCCTCGCGGAAAATCTGAGTTCCGTCCATGACAAAATCGCAATGGCTTGCTCTAACTCCGGACGCCCCTCTAAATCAGTAACCCTCGTTGCAGTCACCAAAAACGTCCCTCCTGAAGTCTGCAACTCCCTTATTTCCCTCGGTTGCCACGACCTAGCCGAAAACCGCCCCCAAGTCCTATGGGACAAAACCGCCCGCGTTCCTGAAAAATCCAACGATTCTGTCCGCTGGCATTTCATTGGCCACCTGCAACGTAACAAATCGGCTCGAACCCTCCCCCTACTCTCCACACTCCACTCCCTGGATTCCCTCAGACTCGCTGAACAAATCGCAAAGGACTTGGCCTCCCCATCCACAACTTCACGCCCAACTCCTTCCCCAACTCCACCAAGCTCAATCCCTGAAAACCCGACAAATGATTCCGCTACCCCAAGAAATCAGAAAAAACTAAGGGTCCTCCTCGAAGTCAATTTGACCTCCGACACCTCAAAAACCGGTTTGCTTCCAAACGACGCGATCGAAGTTCTCAAACGCTACGCTTCATCCCCCGACTGGCAGAACCGCTGGGACTTGTGCGGTTTGATGGGAATGAGCTCACTCGAAGGTACCTCAGACCTGCGACGCTCGCAATTCGCTTCCCTACGCTCCTTGAGAGACCTTTGGCAAAATGAATTCGGTCTGAACTTACCCGAACTGTCGATGGGAATGAGCGACGATTTTCAAGTAGCAATCGAAGAAGGTTCAACCCTGGTCCGAATCGGATCGCTTCTCTACCGCTAATCTGAAACACTAATCCAAGACTTGTTTCTCCTACAAGCTCAAGCGGGCTATACTGTACCGGCTTGAAGACAGGCTTGAAGCGGCGATCAACTGATCTACCCGACAAGTCCAATACTAACCAAAACGACAACTAAACCACACACGATCTAGAAATAAGAAGACTATGAAACGACTCAAGGCGGGCGGGGGCTGGCAAGCCGTACGCTACACGTTTCGCAAAGGATTTGAATCGGGCGGCATCTGGAAGATGTACAAAGCCCTCCGCTCGCGGAACGCTTGTAAAACCTGCGCCTTAGGGATGGGTGGCCAACATGGTGGCATGGTCAATGAGCATGGTAGATTTCCGGAAGTCTGCAAAAAGTCGCTCCAAGCTATGGCAGCCGACATGCAACCGGCTATCACCGCTGACTTCTGGACCAAATACTCGGTTCCTCAAATGAGCCGCTGGACCCCACGTCAGCTTGAAACCAGCGGGCGACTAATCCAACCGGTTCTCTACGAACAAGGCAAGTCGCACTACAAAACCATTACGTGGACGGAAGCATTCACCAAGATCTCAGAAAAACTGCGAGCACTCAAACCCGAAGAAACGTTTTGGTATTTCTCCGGGCGATCAAGCAACGAGGCGGGATTTCTCCTGCAACTCTTTGCCCGTGTCTACGGGACGAATAACGTTAACAACTGTAGCTACTACTGCCATCAAGCTAGCGGCGTCGGCCTTCAAACTACGCTTGGCACCGGCACCGCTACCATCGTGCTTGAAGATCTCGACAAGTGCGACACGATCTTCATCATCGGAGGGAACCCTCCGAGCAACCACCCTCGATTGATGACATCTTTGATGCACATGAGACGTCGAGGTGGAAAAATCGTCGTAATCAACCCTGTGAAAGAACTTGGACTCGTAAAGTTCAAGGTCCCAAGCGATCCGATCAGTATGCTTTTCGGAACCAAAATCGCAACTCACTACGTGCAACCTCACATCGGTGGCGATTTGGCTTTGATTACCGGTATCGCCAAAGCCACAGTGGAATCCGGTGCTCATGACCCTGAATATCTCAAACAACATACGAACGGTTCGGATGCTTATCTCGCTGACCTAGCCGCCCGACCTTGGGCCGAAATCGTCGAGAAAAGTGGTGTCGACGAAGCAACCATCCGGGAACTTGCCAAAGTCTATGAGACGAGCCAAGGATCCGTGTTCGCTTGGACCATGGGAATCACTCACCACACAAACGGAGTTGAGAACGTTCAGTCGATCGTCAACTTGGCTCTGCTACGCGGCATGATCGGCCGAGAAGGAGCAGGAGTGATGCCCATTCGAGGTCACTCGAACGTTCAAGGCATCGGCTCCGTTGGGGTAACACCAAAACTCAAAGATGAGATCTTTGAAAATCTGGAAAAAAGCTTTGGCGTTCAATTACCAACGACTCCTGGACGCGACACTCTCGATTGTATTGAAGCAGCTCACCGAGGTGACCTTAAGTTCGGTTTGTGCTTGGGCGGAAACCTTTATGGATCCAATCCCGATGCCCAGTTTGCAGACGAAGCACTTCGGCAACTCGATATGCTTGTCATGCTAAACACAACGCTCAACACCGGACACGCAAATGGACTTGCAAAAGAAACAATTGTCCTGCCGGTTCTCGCGCGAGACGAAGAACCCGAACCAACGACTCAGGAATCGATGTTCAACTACGTGCGGTTGAGCGATGGCGGACCAAAGCGACTTCCGGGGCCCCGCAGCGAAGTACACGTCATAGCGCAAATCGCCCGAGGGACACTCGGTAAGTCTGCTGCGATCGACTGGGAACAAATGGAACAAACGAACACCATCCGACATTGGATTTCAAAAGTCGTTCCTGGCTACGAAGCGATCGATTCGATCGCGCAGACGAAACAAGAATTTCAGGTCACCGGCCGCACATTCCACAAAGCGCGATTCAACACCAAGGACGGCCGCGCTCAATTGGTAGTCCACGAACTTCCTGCGATCACTCCACTCGCCCAAAACCAAGTGCGATTGATGACCGTTCGAAGCGAAGGCCAGTTCAATACCGTCGTATACGAAGACTACGACTTGTACCGCCATCAAGAACGCCGAGATGTTATCTTGATGCATCCGGATGACTTAGTGCGACTTGGACTCGAACACGATATGCTTGTGACTGTTACAAGCTCAGCGGGACAAATGCATGACATCCTCGCTCGCGGATACGAAGACATCCGCTCAGGAAATGCACTGATGTACTACCCTGAATCCAACGTGCTCGTTCCGCGTGTGGTGGATCCGAAATCCCGGACGCCGATGTTCAAAAACATCATCGTTACCATCACGAAAAAACCGGTCAGCTAAACGATTTTAGGGATTCGGTGGCGAATCATCCGGTGGAGTTTCAGGTCCTCCACTACGCTCCTTCCAAATCGGCTTTCGACGCCGAGCCTTGGGATGGTGCGAAGGATTGAATTGATCGATCGTCTCTTCTTCCAACCGAAAGCTCAAGGGCTTTCGTGGCTCCTGGACGATCGTCGCTTCGAGTTTCTGCTGATTGATTCGAAGCAAT
>CAIJIZ010000685.1 GCA_903820735.1 uncultured Pirellula sp. | reverse complement strand
TACCGATCGTTGAATCGCAACAAGCAGTTTCAAGCGTCGTACAGTGCCCGTCCACCCTTCATCCCCCCCGCCCTTTACTCCCGCCCAAGCGGGAGAAGAAGGGCTGAAGGAATTATGGCTGTCGATTTGACGGTATTGGCCTGGGCTCTGCTAGCTACAGGACTGGGTCTTAAGAGCTACAGGACTGGGTCTTAAGAGCTACAGGACTGGGTCTTAAGAGCTACAGGATAACGTAGAGCAGCCGGGTTTGTTTCGTGCCCATTCGGGTCGTTTTTCTGCGAAGGACTGCATAGCAGGTTGTTCATCGTAGGGGTTACGCAGGACGTTGAGCAGTTGGGAGATGCGTGACGGGTCGCCTGCTTCGGCTTCTTCGATGGCTTGCTGCGCGAGATAGTTTCGTAGGACGAAGCGAGGGTTTGCACGTTTCATTAATGCGAGCCGGTTGGCCGATGGGATGCCGTCGTTATGGGAACGCATTTCGTAGCGAGTGAGCCAGGATTCAAGTTGCGTTGCGAGTTCGGTGTTATTGGATTCGTCTCGATAGAAGGAGCCTTGGAAATGCCCAAGAGCATCGCGGCGTCGCGAGTCGCTAGTAGTTGAGTTCGAGAGTGCATTGGGAGAGGTGTGGGTGGGCGTCCAGGAGGCGAGGAGTTGGTAGAACCAAGTCATATCGATTTCGGTGGAGCGGAGCAATTCGAAGAGGTCTTCGACGAGTGGGCTGTCTTGGTGTGAGTCCCAGGAGGAGAGTCCGAGTTTTCGAGCCATGGAGTTTTGCCATTCGGAGCGCATGGTTTCGACGTAGAGTTTCAGACCTTCTTCGAGGGAAGTCGAATCATCGATACAAGGAGCGATGGCGTTGGCGAGTTGAGCGAGGTTCCAGTAGGCGATTTGCGGTTGTTGGCCGTAGCAGTAGCGGCGGCCTTGCGCATCTGTGGTATTTGGGGTCCAAGTCGGGTCGTAGTCTTCGAGCCATCCGTAGGGGCCGTAGTCGATGGTCAGTCCGAGGATCGACATGTTGTCGGTATTCATAACGCCGTGTACGAACCCTACACGCATCCATTCGACGATCATGATCGCAGTGCGTCTGCAGATTTCGTGGAACCAAGCGACGATGGTTTCGTTTCCTACGGTTCGGTGCGAAGTAGGCAGGAGTTCGGGGAAGTCGGTGAGGATGACGTAGTCGATTAGTTGTTTAAGGAGATCGATTTCTTGACGGGCAGCGAGGATTTCAAAGTTACCGAATCGAACGAAGGAGGGAGCGACACGGCAGACGATGGCACCTGGTTCGCGTCGTGGGCGACCGTCGTAGAACATGTCGCGCACGACTTGTTCGCCGGTGCCGATCAGACATAGGGCTCGGGTAGTCGGAACGCCCAGGTGGTGCATCGCTTCGCTGCAAAGGAATTCACGGATGCTGGATCGAAGGACTGCCAGTCCGTCGGCTTGGCGGGAGTAGGGGGTAGGTCCGGATCCTTTGAGTTGCAGCATCCATCGACCAGAGTCTGTGCCGATGACTTCGCCGAGATTGATTGCGCGACCATCGCCGAGTTGACCGGCCCAGTGACCGAACTGATGGCCACCGTAGCACATCGCGAAGGGTTGCATTTCGGGGAGGAGTTCGCGGCCTGAGAAAGCGTTGAGAAACCAAGAGGATTGCGTCTCTTCAGGGCTTAACCCAAGTAGTTGAGCGACTTCATCTGCGAGACAAAGGAGTTTGGGATGGGCGGGTTTTAGTGGCCAAGCTCTCGAATAACAAGCGCCCCGGACTTGTCGCGGTTGTCGGCTTAAGGCGATCTCCGACGAGGTTGGTGTAGAGGAGTTTGGAGTGTTCGCGATGGGATCCGCGGGAAGTTGATCGACGAATCGATTCGCAAATTTCAGGGGCATTGGGTTCCGGTGTTTAGGTAAGTGAGGTGAGTGGTTTCATCGATGCGTCGGGGGATCAATGCGTCGGGGGATCAATGCGTCGGGGGGATCAATCCAGGGGCATGATTTCGACTTTTCGAAAATCGATAGGGTGGCTTTCGGATTGCAGAGAAATGGTGCCGTGGTCGAGCATCAGTTGATCGTTTTGGATGATGCGTTGTGCGTTGGCGTCTTTGGGATCGAGTTGTGGTCGTTGGTATTCAAGAACGACTTGGCCGTCGAGGATATGACGGATGACTTCGTTGCCTAGGACTTCGATTTCTGCGGTGACCCATTGTTCACCGTGGTAAGTATTCGACTTGGAATTGGTGCAGTGTTGTGTAAATAGCTTGCCTTGCATTTCGACGTTGGTACCTGGGCTGCAAAGGTTCAATGTGTTGCGAGGGTTTTTACCGTCTCCACCGAGGAATTGGACTTCGATGGAGCAAGGGAAGTCTTGATCGAGAGACATTGTTTCTGGGGCTTGTCCATGAAGCATCACACCGCTGTTTCGAATGGCCCAGCCGGGGCCGCCGGTGGCTTGATTGCCGACGAATCGGTATTCAATTCGCAGGCGATATTTTGAGAACGTGTGTTTGTAGAACAGGTGGCCGAAGCGTTCTTGGAATTGGTCATATCCGTCGTAGCGGACTTGGATCATCCCGTCTTGGACGCGGAAGGTGTTAGCAAAGTTCTCGCCGAGGGGGAATCCTCGTATTTTGGGATTCCATCCTGACAGGTCTTTACCATTGAAGAGTTGGTGCCATTGTCCTTTAGCCAGATCGGCAGAGGCAGGTTGATTTTGAGGTTGTTTCAAGAGGTCAAGATGAACGCGGGCGACGTCTCCCATGTAGCCATTGACGTTTTCGGCAACCGATTTTTCGATCCATGGCAGAGCTTTGTCTGGGAAGCCGAGGGCATCGTAATAGAGTCCCACGTAGAGATAGCCATAGAAGCGATCGTAATCGGTTCCTTCGATGACCTTTCGATTGCGTTCAGCGGCCGCGATGACTTGTTCGGGAGTTGCTTTCCCTTGGATCATGTCTTGGACTTGCATCATAGGGACGCGAAGATCTCTGCCCGAGAGGAGAACATCTTTTTGAGCCGTAGCGACATCGTTTAGTTTTGCGTTGCAAAGGAAGTGCCAGAAAGCGTTCTCGACGTCGTTTGGGTTGACATCGCGATGGACTGTGAACTGATCGAGCCCGTCTTGGTATTTCTTAGCGTAGTACAGGGCGATGCCGCGTTGCCAAAGGTAGGGTTTCAAGGGTGGATCGAGTTCGATGACTTTGTCGAAGTCAGGGAGGGATTCGTTGACTTTACCGCTGCGGAACAAAAGCGATCCTCGAACGAGGTACAACTGCGACTGAGTGGGCAGCTTGTCGATGGCTTGTGAGATTTCTTTCAATGCGTCGTCGCTTTTCCCTTCGCGAAGTGCTTGTTCGATCCGATTGCTCCAACCGCGTATGTCTTGCGGGTCAATTTCTTGAGCGAGGGTGTTAGGGGTTACGGAAAGTTGCAAGAAGGTTCCGCAAACTAAGAAAGCAAAAGCGACCAGCGGTGATTTCGAGTTGGATTGCATCGTATTTGAGTTGGATTAGCGTAGGTTGGACAAAACTGTCACGCAGTTGCAAGTGAACGTAGGTTGCAGTTGGATTGGCGTTGCAGTTGGGTTGATGTTGTAAGTGAACTAGCGTTGCAAGTAGGCTTGTACGGGCAATGCTCCGGCGGTTACTATCGACGTTGATTTTAGTGGATTTTCTGGAGAATGCATCGCTGCGTGTTGGTAGCGGCGTTTGGAATTGGATTGAATTGTTGGTTTTCGGGAAATTCGTGGATCGGTTAGGATGACGGTGGTAGTGGGTTTCGGATATTCGATCAAAGGTTGGGAATTGGAGAATAGATTCGATGCAAGAAACAGCGGTAGCAGGTAGTGTTAAGACCCTAATTCGCGGTGCGATGGTCGTTTTTCCGGATCGCACGCACGTGACGAATGTGTTGCTTGTCGATGG
>CAIJIZ010000684.1 GCA_903820735.1 uncultured Pirellula sp. | reverse complement strand
GGTGGCAAGCGCTGGTCCAAGGCAGGTCGCGACTGGACATCTGCCGTTACAAGTCTCGGTTGGATCGTTTCGCGTGGTGGTGTGACGCGGACTTCGGAGTCGAGCGCCAACTCAGCCGCTCTGGCCCTGGCTCGCTCCGAAAGGTCACCTTCTGCGTTGGCTTGAAGTCGCCAAGCGATACGTCGGATCAAGTAGCGTTTGTTTCGGCTTCGGCATTTCTCCGATCATGGCTTCTTCCTAATGCCTATCGCCTCCAGCCTATCGCCTGTTGAAGATCCGAGAAAGATTGATTCGACATGGCATATCCCACCGGGTTGGAGAAAACGCGAGCTGGGACTCTCTCAGCTCACCCGGGTTATGGTTGCCGTTTGGGAGAAAATGGGCGCGGAAGAATGGGAGTGGAGAATTCGTAAATGTCATGGTAAATTTCTGGTGTCTACCAGTCCTGGGCTATCGCAGTTGCCTCAGTTTGCTTCTCGTTCAAGCAGGACGAGGTACAATCTGCGGTAATAAGATACAACTTGAGCGGCGTGTCTCAAGAGAGCTACTGAAGCAGGGCGAAGGATGAACCAACATAGCCGAACCGTAAGCGTTGTCGCTGGACCGAATGGTGCTGGCAAATCGACGTTCGTCGAAAACTATTTGAACCGGTATGTCGAATGCGACGAGTTTCTTAACGCCGACTTGATTGCCCGCGGTCTTTCACCGTTTGCTCCGGAACGTCAATCGCTGCGAGCATCCGAGATCTTTCTACAACGACTCGGTGAGCTTGAAGCGGGAAAAACGAGTTTTGCCTTGGAAACTACGCTTGCCGGGCGTAGCTATCGCCGGCGCATTCCGCGCTGGAAAGAACTCGGGTTTCACGTTACCTTATTCTTTATCTGGCTGCCAAGTGACGAAATGGCCATACAGCGAGTTGCTTCGCGGGTGGCTCAAGGCGGACACGATATTGCTATTCCCGATATCCGGCGGCGATACATCCGAGGGCTTAGAAACCTGAACACAGTCTATTTGCCGATCGTTGATGAGGCATGGGTTTTGAATGGTGCGGTTACGCCGCCTGAAGTTATTTGGCGGAGGTCAAACGGGGACGAATGGGTCGGAAAAGTTGATGTATGGCAGGCAATCCAATCTTTCGAGGGAGGTAACATATGATCCGTTCCAATCAAGACCACCACTCCTTGTCGATGGACGAAAAGGTAGCTGCTGCGTGTCGTGATGCAGGCCAGCAGGTTATCGAAATAGCTGAACGGACCGGGACCGAGATCGTGATTTGGCGAGACGGTAAGATTGTCCGTCAAACCGCCGCCGAAGCGCGAGCCGAGTTCATTCAGAGCCAAGAGCGATCTTCAAACGCTGGCGGCTAGCCAACAGGAATTCATCCAGCTAGCTTCCTGTGGAATCGTTAGACGGAAAGGCCGCCTCGAGGGCTCTGGCACAGCTGCGGAACTCCCGCTTGATGGCGAGGGCCTAGTCTCGGTTCTCGAGGCAGACCTCGCTGAAGGTGATTGACTGACCAGCCTCTTTGCGATTATGTATCCACAACAACATGGCGTCGCGATCAAGATAGGTTCTTTGGCTTGTGTCGTTTGACGTTTGCCAGATTAATGCCGGCGGCGGTGAGTGCCTCACGCCAGGTACCAAAGTGGCGAATCGCGGCGTCGTAAAGAGCGCGATCGCGACTGCGGTTCACCATGGCCCCTAGGTCGTAGCCAGTCGCACAGAGTCTCCGGAGTCGGAATTTGATCCGCTCTGGTGACAAGTCGCGACATAGCGAGTGGCACCCAGGTCGAAGCCTTGAGCGCGACAAAGAATGATTGAATCGATCACTTTGTGGTCTGTCCACATTCGTCGCAGTTCGCCCCATGTTGGTTGATGAGCTGATTCCCTCGGCCACGGCCATTCTTTTTCAGTTGCTTCTGGACCGCGTCGAACATCGAGGCTTCGATGATGGGTTCATGCTCTCCCTTGT
>CAIJIZ010000683.1 GCA_903820735.1 uncultured Pirellula sp. | reverse complement strand
TCAGATCGGATAATCACGCGACCGATCAATATCGACCCAGGCTACATAAGCATGACAAAACTTGTTCTTGCTTCGACGAAGAACCGGGAACATCGCTTGTACTTGAGAGATGGAATCTATGCGGAAGTAACCTTAGCATTTCGCGATCAGCGCTGGCAACCGATGAGTTGGACTTATGCGGATTACCAGCGGGCCGACGTATTGGAGTTCCTTGCTCAAGGTCGACAATGGTTTACGAAGCAGGTTGCGAGTCATCGCCATCGCGCTGAACCTGCGCCGACGCATGCAGATACGTTGTCCAAGAACGCCGAGACTTCGGCTAGTAGCGACAGGCCTACCCCCATGAATGGAGCTTGATGAGAAGACTCATCGGGAATTGGATGATGATTGGTGTTATCGGTTGGGTATGTTGTTTGGGAGTAGTAGCGATCTCGTGCGCTATTTCGCTCGTCGTGGTGCGGTGGGTCAAGCTCAATGCGGTTCGACTGAACTTAATCGATCTACCGAACGAACGGAAGGTTCACACCACGCCTATTCCTCGAGGAGGTGGACTAGGGATATGGGTTGGGGTTTTGTTCGTGTTTCTTTTGGGGACCTGTGGACTATACGCGGCGAGTATTTTTCCAGCGTTAGCGCAGCAGTTCTTGCCAGTGAGCATTCAAGAGATGCTGCCTGGATTGTGGAGCAAGCTTGGCTCGATCTGGCTGTTGCTCGCAGGTGGCAGCACTGTTGCGATACTTGGGTTACTAGATGATCGATTCGGACTTGATTGGCGTGTGCGAATTTCGATCGAGTTCGGTGTCGCGGCAGCAATCGTTTATGGATTGAATTTGCATCTGACCGCATACATTGATGTGCCTTGGCTAACTCCTGTTTTGAGCATTCTTTGGATCGTGATGTTGATCAATTCATTCAATATGCTCGATAACATGGATGCGTTAAGTGCTGGTGTGGCTGCCATCATTTGCGCTGTACTCGCGCTGATGTTGCTCTCGACACCTGAGGGAGCGCAAGGGAAACCTCAGTTGTTCGTGGCCATCATGGTCTTGGCCCTCCTCGGAGGACTACTTGGGTTCCTCAAGCATAACTGGCCACCTGCTACGATTTTCATGGGGGACTCAGGGAGTTACTTCGTCGGGTATTGGATCGCGGTATCGAGTTTGTTATCTACTTATGCGGGCTCCAAGGGGGAAACTCCTCATGCGGTGGCGGCTCCGCTGTGTTTGTTGGCGATCCCCATTTATGATACCTTCAGCGTTATCTATATTCGGCTGCGAGAAGGTCGTAGTCCGTTTCAAGCCGATAAGAAACACTTTTCCCATCGCCTCGTCGAACTTGGGATGACCAAACGCCAAGCGGTCAGCACGATTTACCTTGCTACCGTGACTTGTTCACTCGGTGCATTGATCTTGCCTCGAACTGATTGGATCGGGGCAGGGCTTGTGTTGCTGATCGTCCTAGCGATGCTTGGCCTGATTATTGTCTTAGAGTCATTTACAAAAAAAACAGGGTAGCTCCGTTACACAATTCCGTTAAACAATTCGGTTAACTACTTCCTGTTTAGCGAAGTGTTCTGGACCAAAGCTGCTGAACTACCTTCATTGAAATACATTCCTCATGCAAACATCCTCTGATCCTAACTATTCGGCATCGCAAGCAACAGCGTCGTTAGAGCATTCGCACAGTTCAAGCATGTTTGCTAAGCTGATTGAGTCATCAACTTGGATTGCGCTTATCTTTTGTTTTGCGATCCTGTTGTGGAACCCTTGTGATTCGGGTGCGAGCGTAGCTGCCGGAGACACGATCTATGCGATTGCTTTATCGCTTGGGACCTTTGGGCTGGTGGCTTTGTGGATTTGGGTATCCGGACAAGGCAATCAATGGGCTTCTACGCGGCTGCTTTGGTTGTTTCTAAGCATGGTGGTTTTGTGGCATGCGATGGCAACTGGTTGGACGGTTGGGAAATCCAATACGAAGTTTGCGATCCATGGTTTTTGGCAAAGCACGGCATTTTGGTGTTTACTGTTCTGTGTGGCTTGGATGAGTCGCACGAGCATTGGCGCCGCGAGATTGCTTCGCTGGTGGTGGGTGCTTGCCGCTTTTGTGATTCTCTACGGTTTCTGGGAGTATGGGGTTTTGCAGCCTAAGTTTCGCGCGGAGCTAGCTACTGATCGCGCTGGGTTGCTTGAACGTCAAGGAATCGAACCGGACTCCTCGATGGCAATCTTGATCACGAACCGCATCGAGAGCACGGAAATTCGAAGCTTATTTGCGTTGGCAAATTCTTATGCCGGGTTTTTGGTAGCTATTTGGCCAGTGTTGCTCGGTTGGGGGATCACCGTATTGATGCGACGTGGTGATAAGGAGACTTCATCAAGCGACAGTCGAAAAGGGGCGAATACGGAATGGGCTTTAGTACTGCTGTGCATCGCAGCGACAGCCCTGGCATTGCTGCTTACAAAAAGCCGATCTGCTTGGGTGGCGGCGGCGGTGGGAGTTGGACTGACTCTGCTGTTCGATCCGCAGTTACGGCGCGACGGATACGGTTGGTACCGTAAGCACTTTGGTCTGACTGTCGGTGCGCTGGTGTTGCTCGCAGCCATCTTCGGAACGGTTTACGCGATGGATCCATTGATCTTTCAAGAAGCCGGCAAATCACTCGCTTACCGAATGAACTATTGGGAAGGGGCTTGGACGCTGATTCAAGAGAGTCCGCTGCTAGGTTATGGATCGTTGAACTTTCAACCGACGTACTTGCGAGTCAAACGCAGTATCGCTGCCGAGACCCCGGCCGACCCACATAACTTTCTCCTTGAAATCGCTCACAGTGGTGGATGGGGACTGTTAGGACTAACGTTGTTCTTCATCGCTGCCGTAGTCTGGTTCGCTTGGCGGTCTAACAAGCGTTCATCGGAGGTTCGCACGATCGAAACTGTATCGGGTGGGGCTTGGGTCGCCCGAAGTAGCTACGCAGCGATGGTGCTCTCCGCCCTGTCGGTCCTCGTCTTTGCTTTCTTTACCGTTGGTGATGATGAATTGATCGGAACAAGCTTAGCGTTGGTTGGAGCATGTGCCTTTGGGATTTGGCTTTTGCGAAATCCTTCTGCGGGTGAATCGGTGCTAACGATAGTGAGGGACAAACCCGTCTTGTTCTATATTGCATGGATCGTCTCCTTGGTGCATCTACTCGCATCCGGAGGTTGGATGTTACCTGGGACGATGGCAGGGCCGATTCTCTCGCTTGGGTTGTTTATCGGGTCGATCGGTAGGGGATCTGGATCCTTGAGCGGTTCGTCAGCAACGACAGCGATCCCAGAACCAAAGATCCCAGAACCAAAGGCTCCAGTGCCGGAGCGAATGCAGTTTTTGCCAGTATTGATCGCTGCTGGGCTGATCGGGTTTTGGGGATGGTCGATGTGGTTACCGAGCACGCGGGCGAATTACGTTGCGAATCAATTGATAACTTCGAAAGATCCTCCATCGATAGATACTTTTTCAAGTTGGATGCAGGCCGCACCTTACGATCCTGATCTGGCTCGGCTGGGGATGGAGTATTGTGCGAGCATGTTTGAGACACCGATGGACGCCGCAGCGCGGGAACGCTGGCTACATCTGTTTCAACAGACACGTACACAGTTCCTGGATCGGGATCCGAATCATGCATTGGCGTTCAGCGAAGCGGCCAAGCAGTCGTTGCGGATTGGGGCCAGCATAGCGAATCCAGCGGAAGGGCAATCCGATTCCTTCAGGGAGCTTCGGGGTTCGGGCAGGCGGATGCAAACGGATTCGGTGGAGTTCTTCCGCCAAGCTGCTTTGAACGCACAAGCCAGCGCCGAGATGCAGCTACAAGGGGCGATGGCCGCCGCCTTGGTGGGCAACTGGAAAGTCTCTGAGAAATTGCTAGAGAAAGCTCAGGGAATCGATGAGTTAACCAGTCACTCGGATCGGAAAATCCAGGCTACCAGGATTTGGGTACCGAGGAAAATGCTTGCAGGATTCGAGAAATCGGCAACCTCTGCGAATCGGCTTGTCGTCGAAGGAAACTCCGATTGGAATGCCTGGAAAGAACAAGTTCAGCGGAGCGAGTCGGTTCCGGGTGAACCCGTTGCCCGTCTCTTGCGTAGCCTTCAGCAGAAGCCAGTGGAGAAACCGGTAGAGAAACCGGCTCCGGCGGAAGCACCCCAAGGCGCTGAGAGCTCAGCTCCATAAGAATTTTACCGTAGAATTTTTCACTTATAAGATTTGCCATGCGGACCCTCCTTTTGACTTTGTGCTGTATCGGATTGGGATTTGTTCTCGCCAAATTCCAGCATGATAAACGGGTAAGCGGCATCAAAAATCTGCTTGGTAGCGCCAAGGATGTCACAGCCGACGCCGATCGTGCTTCGCTCGATTCTGCCGTAAAGACGATGGCGGCTCAAAAAGTAGGAAAGGTTGAAGTAGTCAATGGTGCGGAACTCGATTTCGGCGTGATGATGCGTGGGACCAAACGATCCCATAAGTTCATCTTCAAGAACGTCGGGGATGCCGATGCGAAGATTTGGTTCAAAACCAGTACTTGCAAATGCACGGTCGGCAAGTTTACCGACGCGACACTCGGGCCAAACGAAGAAACCGAAGTGGAGCTCGAATGGAAGGCGGAGAATTCGCAGGACGAATTTTCTCAAACTGCAACGATCGGTAGCAATTGTCCTAGCCAGGAAGAGATTAAGCTTTCGATCCGAGGTCGAATTGGCCAAGCTTACATGTTCGATCCACCTTCCCATTCTCATGGAGACATCTATTCGAACCAGGAGACAGTGATACCTTTCCGAATTTACTCCATGCAAGCTGTCCCGATAAGTCTGGGGTCTGGACAAGTTAAGGATTCCGTACTCTCGAAACGGATCCGAGTTGAGATTGGTGAGGAGAAGGAAATCAAGCCGGGAGAGTTTCCGGAAATGGCCGATGCGAGGCGAATGGTCGAATGCACCGTGCGATTGCTACCGGGACTACCTGCCGGTCCTTTGAGTCTTGACGTCCAGATTGCACGTCGCGAGGAAGGGGAACCCGATGACACGGAGTTCTTGACCTACAACATCCGAGGGAGAGTCGTTACTCCAGTACGGGTCATCGCTGGGGATGATTACAACGAAACACGAAACATCCTCAACATGGGTGCTGCAAAAACCAGCCAAGGGCTGAAGAAGAGCCTGATGCTTGCTATTCGAACTGAGGATGCTGGCAAGGATCCGAACTTTAGGATTAGTAAAGTTGTGCCGGAGCAAGTCAAGGCGACGTTAGGCACTCCGAAAGTGTCTGCAACGCAGAGAATTTATCCGGTGACTTTGGAGATCCCTGCTGGCACCGAACCAATCGAACTCGACGGCACCTTTTCCAAGGATTTTGGGAAAATCGTTTTCGAAACAGATATTGAAAGCTCGCCAACGATTCCGATCTTCTTGAAATTCAGAGTTACAGAATAGGTCGGCACGTGATCCAACAACGCGGAAGAGTATTTCATGGCACCGAGGCAAGCCCCGACGCGGACGATTAATGCTACCTCGAACAAGACATATTCGAGGTTGGTTCATGGTTCGAAAACTCATGGCAAGCTCCGTCTGCTAGGCATGCTGAGCCTTCTTGGTGCTGCCGGTTTAGGCTCGCCGCTCGCTGAGTTTTCTCTGCCTGGACTCAGGTCTGAAAGGCTAGTTGCCCAAGAACCCGCGAACAGTGCTTCCAAGCCACCGATTACGGTTGCGACCGAAGAAGAGCGAAACCAGAAAATAGCCGAAGACTGGGAAAGCCCTTGGTTGGTCTTCTACATTACCGGCAACCAATACGGTTACATCGAACCTTGCGGTTGCACGGGTTTGGAGAACCAAAAAGGTGGTGTCAACCGAAAGGACACACTCTTAACCTCGCTTAGGAATCGAAATTGGCCAGTGATGGCGCTCGATGGAGGGGGGCAAGTCCGCAAGGATGGGGTGCAATCAGAGATCAAGTTCCAATGGACAGCCCAAGCTTTCCGGCAGATGGAATACACGGCAACGACCTTTGGTGTAAAGGATCTGTTGCTTTCTGACAACATACTCGTTTCACTTCTGGACGAGACGGGTAGCAATAAACTATTCGTCTCCGCCAATGTAAGTATGCTTCCAGATTTCGACTTGAAGTACAAAGTTGTCGAAGTCCCTGGTCCAGATGGAAGGGCGAGAAAGGTCGGGATAACAGGGGTGCTTGGAGAGGAGAGTGCCAAGGAGACCGCTGCGCAGAATCAAGGTTTTTTCACGGTGTCTCCATCGATCCCAGCTCTCAAGGAGACTGCGAAATTGCTCGATGCGGAGCGATGTGACTACCAAGTTCTATTGGTAAACGCGAATTTGGAGGAGACCAGGAAAATCGTCCAGGCGGTCCCGCAATTCGATTTGGTGATCACTTCGGGTGGTTACGGTGAACCGACCTTTCGTCCTGAGATGTTGCCTGGAATCAAATCGGAGATCGTGCAAGTTGGGGCGAAGGGTATGTATGCGGGGATTGTCGGATTGTTTGATAATGCCAAACAGCCGACCCGTTATCAACGCATCGCTCTGAGTTCGCAGTTCGAGGATTCACCTCGCATGACCGAGTTATTCACGAAGTATCAAGATGAATTGCGAGCCAAGTCTGGAGATAATTTTGCCGCGTTGGGGTTGAGACCTTTGACCCATCCAACTGCGCGCGAGTTCGTCGGCACAGAAAAATGTGGAGAATGCCACACCACTGCGCATGAGATTTGGAAGAACACTCCTCATGCGCACGCTACAGATTCGATTGTCGAACCTCCTACACGAACCTTAGCTCGGCACTTCGATCCCGAATGTCTATCTTGCCACGTCACAGGCTGGAATCCGCAGCGAGTGTTTCCATACCGCACGGGTTACGAGACGTTGGAGAAATCAGTCCATCTCCAAGGAAACGGCTGTGAGAACTGCCATGGACCAGGTTCTGAGCATGTTCAAGCAGAGTTGGATTCAGCCGCCGATAAGAAACTTCTCGATTCGCTTCGAGCCGCGATGAGGTTGCCGTTGGATAAAGCTCAAGATAAGTGTCTTGAGTGTCACGACATCGACAACAGCCCCGAGTTTCATAAGGACGGGGCCTTTGAGAAGTATTGGGAGCAGGTCAAGCACGTCGGCAAAGACTAGTTGCTCGATCAACCATCCCGATCAGAAACCATCGCGTATTGAAGTGCGTAGTAGACCAAGTTCATGACAGAAGTAACGGTTGCTGCTACGTAAGTCATCGCGGCTGCTGTGAGCACCTTGTTGATATAAGGCAGTTCGCTCGCGGAGATGATCCGCAGGTTGATCAGTTCGTCCTTTGCTCTGGAGCTCGCGTTGAATTCAACCGGTAAGTTGATCAACTGGAAGACCACGGTCAAACCGAAGCCGATGACTCCGAGGAGCAATGCCCAGGCTGCGAATTTTGCCATCCCCATCACCAGTAGGAAAAATGCTCCACTGATTAGGATCGATGCCATCGAACCTCCGAAGTTCGCTGCGGGGACTGCTAGGTTACGAACTACCAACGGAGCGTAGTTTCGCGCGTCTTGCAGAGCGTGTCCGACTTCGTGGGCCGCGATTCCAACCGCTGACATCGAATGACCGCTGTAAACTTCGGGGCTAAGTCGTACGACTTTCGATTGCGGATCGTAGTGATCCGACATGAATCCCATCGATGGCTCGATTTGAACATCGTGCAATCCGTGTGCATCGAGGATCGCCCTCGCTGCTTGCTCGCCACTGTACCTTGCGGGTACTTGATGCATCGACTGGCAAGCGGAATGGACCCACCATTGTGCGAGCATAGCGAGCAACATTGCTGGAACAACCAAGATCAACCACATCAACATGGCTTTCGAATCCTCTATAAAGTGGAAGGAAACTGACGGAGTCACTTCCGATGGGTGCCAAATGGCAATTTGGCACTTTGTCGGAGACGACAAGAAAACGTGCAAGTACCGTACCGAATCTCATAAACACGCGGGTTTCATGATTCTTGTATACTCTAAGTATCGCGTTGCATGTACCTGTATCCAGCCCCAACACGTTGCTTTTCCATGGACAAACCAATTTCTTTAGGCGAAGGCATACCAATAGGCGAAAGCATATCAAGGAGTGGACTATCGTCGCAACAATTCGTCAGTGTTGCACACCGGCTTATTGTTCGTACGCAGCGGGGATTGATCGGGTTCTTCAGTGGCTACCTTTTGTTCGCTGCACTACCCGTAAGTGCACAAGAATCCGTCACAAAAACGATTGTCAGTAACGGAGCAAATGTCGGCGAGATCGAGCGGGAGCTCGTACCTGAGGAAACCGAGCGGGACGTCCAAATCCATGTCAGCGAACCGCTCGAGG
>CAIJIZ010000682.1 GCA_903820735.1 uncultured Pirellula sp. | reverse complement strand
GCACCGTCCCCCCACTGGAACCTCAGTAACAACGGTTCATGCACAGCTCCAAACGGATTGCTCCCTTTGTGCGTACCCGCAGCAAACAATTCTTGTCCATTGGGTGAGATGGCCATCGATCGCACGCCGCCAAACTCGGCATTCTGCCCCTTGTTCGGCGAATACAACGTAGAACCATCAAACGTTCTCACCAAACTGCGATCATCTAACTTCCATGCGTGTATCTTTCCCATCAAATCAGCAGTAACCAAATGCTGCCCATCCGGATGAAACGCCGCACTGTAGATATGGCGTTCATGAGCAGGCCAAGAGGCAAGATTCTGACCCGTCTGCATGTCCCATAACTTGATCGTCCGGTCATTCCCAACAGAGACCAATAGCTTACCATCGGCAGACCGCTCAACTCCTCGTATCCACCCCTGATGAGCCTCAACACTGCGAATGATCTTGGGCTCTGCTTCAGCAATCGACCACCAAATCAAACGACCTTCACATCCTCCGGAAACCAATAGATCCCCGGTTGGACTAAAAGTTAAAGCATGAACCCAACTCTCGTGCCCGATCAAGGGCACTTTCTCGCCATTTGCAATCGTCCAGCGTTGCAACTGAAAGTCCTGCGTGGTGCTTACGCAATGCAAACCCGTTGGAGAAAAACGGCAAGCAAGCAACGGAGATTCCGTTTTCCACTGATGAATAACGTGGCTTTTCGAAATATCCAATTCGATCATACCAATACCTTCCAAATCGGCTCGGCTGCTGGATCGGCAATCGGTAGTTCACGCCCATCGACAATGAGGGACTGACTCGAGTCGACTCCAACGGATCGCAAGATCGTATGGAATATATCCCCGTGATCGACTTGACCATCAACCACTTCAGTGCCGTCATCGTTGGTCTTGCCAAACGCCGCACCACGAATAGTTTTCCCACCAGCCATTACGACCGACCAAGCCTTGGACCAGTGGTCGCGACCATAGTAGAGGTTAATATTCGGCGTTCGCCCGAATTCGCTCAAGACCACCACTAATGTCTTCTCCAACATTCCACGCTGTGCCAAGTCATCGACAAACGTCGCAAAAGCTTCGTCAAACTCACCGACTTGTTCGATATGGAAATTGAAATTGTCGTTGTGTGTGTCGTAATTCGAATGGGTTACCTGAACGAACGACACGCCGTTTTCCAACAACCTTCGCGCTACTAAACACTGACGACCAAGCTCTGAATTCCCATAGCGATCCTGAGCCGCTTGTGGCTCTTTACTAACATCGAAAATCTCGCGACGCTCCATTAACCGTAATGCTTGCTCGTACGAATGGGTATAAGCGTCCGTGACGGCGGAACGGCGCTGCGTTAGAAACTGCTCGTTGATCCGACGACGAAACTCATGGCGACGAGCTTCAGCCTCCGCAGTAATCGCATCGGGTTTCACGGAATTCTGCGGCGGCTTGTCCCCTCCTAAGTGAATACTCGAGTACTTCGGCCCCAAGTAAGCTGCTTCATTGCCACGACCTCCCCCGCCCCCGGGAGTTACTATGATGTGCCCTGGCAATCCACTCTGCTCATCATGGAGCATCTTCGCTGCAACCGATCCGATTTGTGGATACTCAGCCGACGGAGTCTGACGACGCCCAGTGAGCATCATATAAGCTCCCTTACCGTGATCGTCTTCAGAAGTATTTACTCCTCGCAGTAAACACAGATGATGCATCTGCTGAGCAGTCTTGGGCATCAACTCTGAAATATGTATCCCTGGAACACTAGTAGGAATCGCTCGAAACGGGCCACCCGTCTTCGCCCCGGGCTTCGGATCCCAACTCTCCAACTGACTCAACCCACCATGCATGTTGAATACAACAACTCGATAATCGTTCTTCGTTACCTCCCGTGCAGCTACTCCCGTGGCTAACGAGGAAAGCGAACAAGCAGCACCGGCCATCGCCGATGTGCCGAGGAACCGACGACGATTGACGCTGTGATCCATCGACCCACACGCATAGTTTGCACGTTTCATAATTGATTCCTAATTGCTCTATCTGTGAATGATTCGCCGCCAATGCTTACTCGCAATGCTCGCGCGTAAACGATTCCCTAAATTGCTCATTCCTTAAGGATAAAGACGAAACTCGGCTCCCGCCAAAATCGCCCAAACCAACTCGTGTGCCACTGCCGGCCGCGTCTCCGCCGCGCCACCTAATTGCCCAGAGAGCCACTCAAGCTCCGCCGCGCTCGGCTGCCGTCCTAGCAAACCTAAAATCAGCATTCGAGCTCCCTGCTGCACATCGGTAACTTGGGCGACACGTTGCGTTAAATTGTTTCCATTCGGCGCCGACCATCCATACACCGAGCCACCATTAGCAACATAAAGCGCTTGATCGGGTGATGCAAAAAAGTCGTCGCTCGTCTGCCCCACTCCAGAAGCATACAAATTCGAGAAGACATCCACCGTGGATTGCAATTTGTCGAGCGCAACCCGCACTCCTTGCAACTCCCTAGCTCGCTGTACTTCTGCTGGCGACTCCGCCGCTAGAGGCTGGTTTTTATTTAACTCTGCAAGCTCATTGCTGACCGTCGATGGCAGTACGTTGGTAGCTGACAACACGGACCAACCCAACTGCTCGGGACTCAATGCCCGCTCACCGGCGATTGCCAAAGCGCTTTGCAAGTCTTCTTCAAACTCCCCGCGCAGCAGCATGCACTCTTCGACTCCCTTACCCCGCTTTAATTCCAGCTCCTGTACGCTCGCTTGAAGCTTTGCAATCGACTCGGACTGGAGTTGCATCTTGCTCAGCACTCCAACCAACGCCTCTTGAGCACTCTTCGCCTGCGCTTGCATCTCGGCCAACTTAGTTTGCACTACTGCCAACTCACTCTGCTTCTGCGTAACCTCCAACTGCTTCGCACTCAACACGGCATCGATCGCTTGGATCGCGGCATCGACGGCACCAGCATCAGTGATCAGCCCTTTCGACTCTAACAAGGAGCCTTTTGTGGCTGTTAATTGATTCGCT
>CAIJIZ010000681.1 GCA_903820735.1 uncultured Pirellula sp. | reverse complement strand
TTGTATCGCAGGATCGGGATTTTTCGACCCAAGCTTCATCAGCTCGTCCCAATGAGGAACCTTAGTTCCCTGACTGCGACCTTGATAAGCTCCCCAGACACCTCGGATCGCCGTTGAATGCAAGCCCGGATTGTCGCGTTGAATAATATCCGCAAAGTAAAAACTCAATGCTTCAGTCGCCGTTGCCGCTTCGACCTCATTCGAGGCGATCATTGTGGAGAGTCGCCTAACGATGAGCTCTCGAAGTTTGCTTAAGCGTGTCTTTAGAAGTAGCTCCGAGGCGCTGCGAGGCGATTGCGCTACAAAGTTTTTCATGCCGTACCAGAGTACCAAGTTGTAGGTTAAGTCATCCGCGAGCTCGTCGCGCGCAAGCAACTTGGTAAGTAATGGCTCGAATTCCTTGCTGAAATGAGGAAGTAGCGATGCGAGTGTTAAGCTGTAGTGCAGATGCTCTGAAGGTTTGCCGTGTGCAAAGAGCGTATCGAGCATCTCTGCTTCGGATTCGACCACCCATGGGTCGGATTCATCTTCGATACCAATATTGCCTCCGTTGTTAAAAGGTGCGCCGGTGTTTATCGCTGCGCCAGTGTTTATCGCTGGGCTGCCGAAGGACGACGTCTTCGCTCGACTTGGGAAGCTATCGACTAGCAGTTTCGCGGCGTTGGCATGGATCGCTTCATGAGTGTTGGAACGGAGTGCTTGAAGCAAGTGCTCGACTTTCAGCAACCCTGCAGCCTTCGCCGCCCAAATACTGCGTAGCTGTTGGGTCACTGCAAACGAGTTAACCGATGAGGAAGATGCCTTCGTGCTTCGCGTTGCGAGCGCAAGTAAAGATTCAGGTTCCGAAACAGTGATTGTGCGAGTTCGAAGTAGTTTGAGCAACTGCTGGGTGTACCAAACATTGCGATGGGAAATGATCTCGATGACTTCTTTGCTAGAGATCTGCCCCGACCCTGTTTTCACTTGCTCGAACAACTTCGCAACAAGTTTTTGTTCTCGAGAAAAAGAAGACTGTTCTTTATTGTCGTAACTCAGCCGGTAGATGCGGCCGCTCGTGCGGTGTACGCCGTCGTCGTCATGGCATTCCCCGATATCAGACCAATCGATGATCACCACGCTCCCATCGGGAGCTTGTGCAAGATCGAGTCCGCGAAACCAAAGGTCTTGCCAGAATGCCATGTCTTTGCCGTGTTTCGCTGTAAAACCTGCCCCGTTTTTCTCAATGCGATCGCGATTGATGCGACGTCCATGAAGGTTGATGGCGAATGCATCACCTCGATATTCCTCCGGCCATTGATCGGCTTGGTAAATCATCAAACCGCTGTGTGCATGTCCGCCTCCAGCTTCGTCGGTCCCGCTGCTCGGTGGCCCTTTTCGCGTTTCCCGCCAATCTTCTTTCGTCGCGTCCCAGTGCACATGGTCGGCGATCTGCGGAAGCAATTCATAAGCGAACGGATCTGAATCCTCGCCATACATGCGTTGCAAGTGCGCATTGGGAATCGCATGCCACAAGTGCCCGATCACGGTATTGATAAAGAACAAGTTTCCGTGCGCGTCCCAGTCCATACCCCATGGGTTCGTCGTTCCTTCGCACACCATCTCTACTCTACCAGTTGTCGGTTGGTATCTCCATATTCCACACGTAAGCATCGTTGTGGTGGGAATTGGTGGCTGCGGCGCTGCGGCATTAAAAATCTGTTTCGGAATCGGTGCGAGAGCTGCGGGTGCGATCACTTGGCTTTGCCCCAAGATTCCGTGCCGACCATAAAGCCACCCGTCCGGCCCAAAGCGCAAGCCGTTCGCAAAGTTGTGACGTATCTCAGCATTGAAGCCTTGAAGTGCGATCATCGGTGGACCATCGGCGACATCATCAAGATTTGCATCGCTGTAGAAGTAAAGATTCGGAGGCGCCAACGCCCAAATCCCATAGTTCTTGCCGTTCGATCCAACTTCGATGCTCGTTAGTCCCTTAATCCCCGTCGCAAAAACCTTGCGTTTGTCAAATACTCCATCTTGATCGGTATCCTCGAGCAACACGATGCGATCGGAGAGATCTTTATCGACCCGCTTGCTCGATTCCGCATAGGTGTAGTTCTCAGCTATCCATAGTTTGCCCCGAGCGTCCCAAGCCATCGCGATGGGCTGCTGAACGGCCGGTTCGCTAGCAGCGACTTGCATGCGAAAACCTTCCGGTAACCGGGTTGTCTCTACGACTTCCGCCGGTGTCATCTTCGGAACCGTTTCCTCTTGGCTGTCGTAAATCGCTACCTCGTCTCCTTGTTTGCCTTGGGATGGGTTCTGCGGGGCCTGTTGCGATTGGGCCTGTTGAGCTTGGGCCTGTTGAGCTTGGGCTTCCACCAAGCATCCCGTAACGGTGAAGAACCCCACGAACGTGGTGCTTGCGAGCCAACCGAGGGCAAGGAAATAGGAAAGAGCTGAGGGACTGCGTCGAAGGATCAGGTTTCGATGGGTGTACATAAGTGCATCGGTAGAATGGAGAGTTTCGTTGTGGGGCAAATGCATCATACTCGATGAGCGACCCAGTCGGATATCGCCCTGCTAGGTGACTTTGAGTTTGTGCGGCTTCATGGTAATCTAGCTGCACGATTACCTAAGGCTGCATGAGTACTTAGCTATATGGTAATCTACCCGAACTGGCGAAGATTCGGAGAGAAGTTCCCTGCCGCGTCTTGGCCTCCCCGACGCTTTGTCTATCGCTCTCCACAAGTCGCTCTTCACAAGTCGTTCTTCACAGGTCATCCTTCGCAGGAAATCCATGACAAACATACCCGTGACAAATACACCCGTGGCAAATAATCCGTGTACCGAAGGGATCAAGCCCGAATTCGAACCGTACGCTCAGTCCATCGATGGACTGAGGAAAGCCGGTGAGCAATTCTGGACTCGCGGCTGGTCCTTAGGGACGTCGAGCAACTACTCGGCCGTCGTCTCACGCGACCCTCTGCAATTGCTGGTCACAGCAAGCGGTAAAGACAAAGGGCATCTAGGGGTTAATGATTTTGTGATTGTCGATGAATTTGGAAAACCGACATTCCCCGGTCAACCCAAAAGCAGCGCCGAGACTTTGCTGCATTGCTTGGCCGCAAAAAACGGCGCTGGCTCC
>CAIJIZ010000680.1 GCA_903820735.1 uncultured Pirellula sp. | reverse complement strand
GATTGCATCTGCTAGCGGCTTTTGTTTAGCAGCCTGTTTCGCTGCGATCTTTCGAACGATACGAAGACGGTGCTCGATACTATTGATGACGGTTTTTAGATCCGCATCGACGCCCGTGTCCCCGAGCGATGCCAGCCCGTAATCGGTCAACGCGATCGATTCGCTAGCAGCGATATTCGCGGACCCTTGCGTGTTTAACACCACGGAGCGATTGTAGCCTCGATTGAAGCTTGCAAAATCCGCGTTCAAGTTCAATCGAACGGCGGCATTCGATGGGCTGTCGAGGAGTTGCGGGGAGACGACTCCTCGCAGAACGCTTTGACCGAGAATGGTCGTACCGAGAATCAACTCGTTGACCGGATTGGATTCGTCCACTGGTCGAGCCAAACGGCGTTGCAGGAAGTCGCCGGATGCAAGGACTCGTAGGTTCGGGTAAGAGAAGGCTCTTTTTACCGAAGACACAACGTCGGGAAGCTGGTTCCCTTGATGGAGGTAGGCAACGGTTTGTGCCAAATCGTGCATCGCATTGGCATCGGATAGCATCCCCGGAGCCTGCATTCTCTCCGAGAGCTTGTTCAACCGGTTGCGTAGAATCTCAAACGTAGTTTCAGGGTTGGAACCGAATCGCTGCGATTGGACGTACTTGGACAGCGTCTCCCGCACATTCACAAACTGAGCAAACTCGAGACCGTAGTAATTCTGCCGGAACGTCTTCTCGATATCGTTCAAAACTTCCAAGTTGGGAGTCGGTTGCGACAACTCCTCAGCGATCGTGTCGAGCTTGAGAAAGCGTTGCCAAAGGGGCCCTTGGGCTGGGCTTGAAGCTAAAAAAGTACGCAGTTGGCTTAACGCTTGGTCGAGCGACTGCCGCGCCGTGGGGACCTGTGGGAGTGTTTTCGCGTCGAATCGGCTCGATGCGGATCGAACCCGTTCCAGCAGTTGGGGGTTCGACAGCGGGTCTTGAACCGCAAAAAAGGTCGATCCGCCCCCCGAAAGGCTCGAGCTTGGAGTCGACTCGGAAGCTTGCCCAAACGCCACTGCAGGAAACACCACTGCAGGAAACACCACTGCAGGAAACACCACTGCAGCAAACACCACTGCAGGAAACACCACTGCGGTAAACAACGCTGTGTGGATAGCCGCATACGCTGATCGTTTTGCAATTTGTTCTTTACGCACAGTAACTTCCTCCTGGTTCCATCTTTCGAAATCCCTTCGCAACCATCCTGCATTTGGGATTCGCACTAGTTTAATAGAGGTTGCAGCGATGTCCTAGCACCCAAGCTTCTCTAGTTTGCCGGGTTTACCCAATTGCTGCGGCCACCCACCGACGTTGCCTTGAACTCCCGTTTTCCACCAAGTAGCCCCGTTGTAGCCCCATTTAGGCCTGTGGATTGCATGCAAACCTATTGCGCATTCTCAAGACTCTCACTGCTGAGCGGGCTGCGGGAGTCATCGGTTACTTGGCAAACGGAGTGGCTACCCGTTCAATCCACTATTGCTCCGCCTGTCCTCTAATTGCTACGGTTCCGCGTGAAAGCTCCCGCCGAGATTTGGGTGTGAGCGACTGGATGAATTTTTAGGCGAACAATTATGCGCGGAAAATGCCTTGTCACCTTACTCTTCGTCGCAATCCAAATCCAAGGCGCACTGATGAGCAGATGCTCCTTTGGGCAAACGCCGGGCGGTACTGCGCAACCGGTTGCGAACTACGGCGAAGGGTACGTGCTGTTGCAACACGGTAGTGT
>CAIJIZ010000679.1 GCA_903820735.1 uncultured Pirellula sp. | reverse complement strand
GCTTCTCGTAGCTTCGATCGGTCATCATCGGCGATACGCACCGGCCCGTTGAGTTCGTAGACGACTTGGATCAAGCCGGGTACTTTGGTTTTGTTTTGAAGGAACCGTATCAGCGGTACATATTCTTTACCGTCGTAGTACAGGTCGTAGATATTCCCCGATACAACGATCGCCCGCGATTGCCCCGAATTGATGATGCGAGCAAGTTGCGAGAAGAAAGGATAGGATGCCGCTGGTACGTCTTGAGTCGGCAACGGATTGGAAGCTTTATCAACCATAGGAAAATAATGCGATCGAAAAGTCGGGATCGGAGAAACGGGGTGAACAGATCAGTTGCTCGATTCTATCACGAGCAGTCGTTGATTGGGTAACACATCTGTTAAGGATTCGGTTTTACCACCTGGCCAGTGAATAGTGATCCGCTTGATAGGTTCGGGGGGGGTGTTGCCTTGTAATTCAAGACGCTGTGAGTCTTTATTACCCTGTGAGTCTTTATTGCCCTGTGAGTTTGTAATACCTCGTGAATTATTGCGTCCGAGTCCGAAGTGCAATGTCGAAGCGTGAGTTGAAGCGTAGGAGCCGCCGGCCGTGCGGTGTCGGACTTGTTTTTGTGTGTTCGTTTCTAGTTCGACCCATGCTCCGATTGCATCGCGGTTCGCGGCATTACCGACGAGGTCGATCAATAGGTAATTTCCCTTGGGGGCATTCGAAGGTTGTTCATTGCGAAGCAGTTCGATGGGTTGTTCGAGTTTGCTAACGGCAAAATCGATGTCCCCGTCGTTGTCGTAATCTGCAATCGCCATCCCTCGCCCCGCATGGACTTGGCGAAAGAACTCTCCGGTGGTTTCACCTATGGAGACGAGGCGTTTGCGATCGCGATTTTCGAGCAAATAGGGTTTTTGAAGATTGCTGCTCTTGATCGGTTTACGGCTGGTGTGTCCAGCGATTACGAGCAAGTCTTCGTCTCCATCGAGGTCGACGTCTGCGAAGGAAGTTCCCCAGCCCACGACGGCTTGGCCCAAGGCCATCAATCCTGCGGAGCGGGTTCCGAGGGTAAAGTACTGTTTGCCTTGATTCAAGTAGAGCTCGCAGTATTCATTTTGGTAGTTGGTTACAAGGATATCGGGGCGATGATTGCCGTCGAAGTCCCCGACGGCGAGTCCCATCGAGCCATCGACGATCGCGCGCGATCCGAGGCTTGTGCCTGACTGCGCACCGATCTCTTTGAGTTGCCCGTTTCCGAGGTTATCGAAGAGAGTATTAGGATCTTCGTCGTTGGCGACATAGATGTCCGTATCGCCGTCGAGGTCAAAATCGCAAGCGACCGCGCCGATGCCTCGGAAGGAGAATTGCTGGAGGTATTCGGACTGATCGAGAAATGCTCCGTCGCCTTGGTTGATCCACAGTTCGTCGGATTCGCCGACGTAGTCCGCTGGTGCACAGCGATCGATTTGGCCTTCGCCGTTGAAGCAACGTTTGTCGGTTTCTGGGGACCAGATTCCGTAATGTGCGATGTAAAGATCGAGGTCTCCGTCGTTTTCAAGGTCGAACCAAGCGGCAGAAGAGCTCCAGCCACGGTGATTAAACCCAGCCCGGGGGGTGGCATCTTCAAACGTTCCATCGCCGAGGTTGTGAAGCAGTTGTTGTCCGCCGTATCCGGTGATAAAGATGTCGGGAAAGCCATCGGCGTCGTAGTCCGCTACGGCCGCCCCAAAGGAATAACACACTCCGGTTGCTGTAAGCGATGGGACTGCGGTGGCATCAAAGGTTTGAGAAGTGTTCTGGCGAAACATTCCATTGGAGACCATCACCGGTTGCTTCTCCGAGGTAAGCAATCCACCACCGGGAATGAACATATCCCATCGCCCATCGCGATCGTAGTCGATCCAACCGATGCCACCTCCATTTGACTCGATCATCGCAGCGATCCAAGCGGCTTCGCCGTTTTGGTATTTAAAGTCGATCCCGACATCGAGGCTGTGGGTGGAGTATTCGATGGCGTAGGGTTTCTCGCCGTCAGCGAGACTGGAAGCTGTTGGTTCCTTCGCAGGCCTCGTCGCGTATTCTTTGCTCTCCGCCGATTGATTGGCAGTCGGTGATTGCTTCGGTGTACAAGCAAGGTTGATTGCCAAGAGTAGGCACAGGAAAGGCAGGCATGGTAGTAATGGACGTAGATAGCCGAACGAAGATGATAGCTGCCTTCGATTCATAATAGGCATCGACTAGTTTCCGGCGGCTGGGTTAGATGCAGGTGAATTGGATGGGGGGAGCTGGCCAGATTGTATTTGGCTTTCTTGTAATTGAGCTTCCTGTAGTTCGGCGGCATCGAGCATGGCTTGTTGAATTCTGCGGATGGCTTTGCGATGATTGTCAGCCAGGGATTCGTTCCCTTCTCGTTGGTAATACGTCGCGAGCATGTCTTGGGTTTTCAAGTCGAATGGATTGGCGCGCGAAGCGATTTGCAGGTAGCCAACGCCTCCGGGAGGGTCGAGGAAGTTCATCATCAGTTCACCCATATCGCGGCGGATTTCTTGATTGCCAGAATCGGTCGCAAGTTGTTCGATCATGCGGTCGACTTGTGGACGACGGTTCTGGCTTTCGGCTGCTTTGGCGAATAAGGATTCGCTCTCGGTGGTCTTCCCGAGTTTCGCGAAACAGCGGGCTTGAAGTTGCAGGTAGGGGAGGGCGTTGGGCCAGCGCTGCAAAAGGATAGCTGCTTGCTGACTTGCGACTTCGGTTTTGTCTGCTTCCAAGTTCGTCTCACAGACGAGGGCGAGTTCAGGGCTGGGTAATTTCGATACGTCGGGCAGTTTCTGAAGTTGCTCGGAAGCCAAGTCTGGGTAGCCGAGGTTTAGCAGGGATCTTGCTAGCCCAGTGATAACATCGGGAGCGTCTGGTCTTCGCGTTGCGAGCCATTCGAATTCGCTCCGAGCTTCTTCAAACATGGCTTTTTCTAGGTAGACTTCGGCAAGCTCCTGGTGGGGTTGGATTTCTTCTGGTGCAAGAGAGATCGACCGCTTGAACGCTTGGAGTGCTGTATCGAGATCGTAACTTGTTGTGGCGTGGACTCCTTTCCAGTACTCGGCCTTCGGATCGTTGTCGAAGAGTTCGGACCAAAGTCTCAGCGTTTGGCTGGCCCCAGAGAGATCTCCTTGGTTGATGAAGCCTTGGACGAGGGAGGAGAGGACTTCTGGTTCGTGGTTTTTGTAGAGGATTAGGAGTGGGCCGAGGTTGTCTTTGACGCGGCTGGGAATTCCTGCAGCGGCTTCCATTAGTAGTAAGGGGCTGTTGGCTTGAAGATTTGGGAGACCTTTTGCGGCGAGTTCATCGCTGATCCTCTGAACGCGGCTTCGGTCGCCGAGTTTGCGGTAAGCCTCGGCGCGGAGCCACTGCCATTTTGATGGTGAGAACATCCACGGCGAAAAGGATTCAAGCCGATCGGCGGCAATTTGCGGCTTGTTTTGTTCGTAGATAAGCTGATTTGCCGATCGTCCTACCCAAGCGTAAGTCGTTGCCCACAGGGCAATTAACGCGATTATCGCGATGCTTGCAAGGATGCTCAGTCGCGAAAGTCCGGGCCGGGTGCAGAAAAGCTTGGGGTGTGGTTTCATAGCCGGGTGGGACTCGATGCAGGAAACCGGTTCGATATGGATCTTCGGTTTCACTGGAAAAACCTAAGGAAAAGGGTAGGTGGAGTGGCGAGACTCATGGATTAGACCCGTAAAAGTGGTCGTTGATCCAACTTGGTTGGAAAATATAGCGAAAAGTTGGCTTGAAAGGAAACCATTCGGTGGATAAGCTTTGCACCTTCCATCCTCGCCGGTCCGCCTTTTGGAACCCGGCGAATGGCTAATTTAAATATTTCCCTGTGGTAGTGACCCTTCTGCGGTTGTGAACGAAAATGACGTTAGACAAGAGCCTCAAAGTCCGAGCCGGTGCGATCAAGTCACGGAATGTCATGAACCGTGCTGAACGGATCAAACGCCTCCAAGATCTCGATAAGTGGACCGACGAGTCCATTGTACTTGGGATGGCCAAGGTACGTGTACCGAAGGTCTCCTTGAAGAAGAAGAAGAAGGTCAAGAAGGAGGACGAGGCAGACGACAAGAAGAAGAAGAAGAAGTAGCTATCGTTGGTTGGCTAGGAGCCTTTGGCTTCTTAGCCAGTCCGATACAGACTTCTTTTTCGTGTCGTTCCTCACAGAGATTCAGGCGATGGCTGTACAAGTCAGCCTGAATCGAGGTCGAATTAGATCCCTAGAAATTAAAAAGCGAATCAATGCGGGCTGCTGACAGTCCGCATTTTCTTTTTGTAGGACGGAATCCAAAACGCAGTTTCCCCCAGGGATTTTATTGGCGGAATCTGCTTGTGTGGCGGTGCAAACCCCAAGCGTTCATCGGTGAATGGCAATGGTGCGAGTAACAAGTTTTCTATCGGGGCGAGTGCAGGGCGTGGGGATGCGATATGCCGTCCACGATTTATCCCGACAGTTTGCAGTGCGAGGGTTCGTGCAGAATCTTCAAGATGGTCGAGTGCAGATTCTCGCCGAGGGAGAACGGGAAGAGATCGATCGATTTCTGAATCGGTTGCGAGAAGTCGCTCCGGGGGTGATTCAAGAGTTGGAGAGTTTTACGAGCACCGCGACGGGTGAGTATTCCCGGTTTGAGATTCGTCGCGAGGAATTCTGATCCAGTAAGCTACAAACCAAGCTAAAAACCAAGCTGGAATCGAAGCTGAGAACAACGCGTAAGGTTATTCATCGGGTTTTTCGTTGGTTGTCCTGGGGTTTTTTTCCATTTTGGAATCGGACACTTCGATTGAGTCGATGAGTTTGCGGTAGTGTCGAAAGGCGGCGGGAAGGGAATCGATCAAATCGGTTCCGAGTGTGCTGGGGGTTCCGAGTTGCTCGTGGGCGATGTCGGCCGCCAATCCGTGGAGGTAGACTCCCAAAACGGCCGCGTCGAAAGGGCCGAGGCCTTGGCAAACCAAGGCGGTGATGATGCCGGTCAAGCAATCCCCCGAGCCACCGACCGCAAGGCTGGGGTTGCCGGTCGAGTTGCGATAGATGCCAACCCCATCGGTGACCAGAGTCGCATGCGATTTAAGAACGATCACCAAGTTTTGAGACGCTGCAAGTTCGATGGCGGCTTGCTGTTGCCCAATCGGATCCGAGGCGGGGATCTTGGTGAGCCGGGCAAATTCGCCCGGGTGAGGTGTTAGGATCCTAGGGGAGTTAGTGTCGAGTAGGGTTTGCGTTGTCGCCAGAGCATTCAGAGCGTCGGCATCAAAAACTGCGGTGCCGGGCCAATGGCGAAAAAGTTCGACGGCTAACGTATCTTGGTTTGGTTCACGTCCGAAGCCGGGGCCGATGGCCAAGACGCAACCGGGAGAGAATTTCGCAAGGATCTTGCTGAGGTTATCGGGAGCTAGGAAACCAACTGGCGTGGTTTCAAGGGGTAGTCCCATCGCGCATGGGTTCGCTTGCAGGGCTAATTGAAGGGTTGTTTGTGGGGCGGCCAGCGTCGTAAGTCCTGCACCGCTGCGAAGGGCAGCGAGGGTCGCGAGGGTAATTGCCCCGGGCATGTGCAGGGATCCGCCGATGAGCAATGCGTGCCCAAAGTCACCTTTATGGGAATCGGGTTCGCGTTTCGGGAGGATGGGGAGCGAGGAGACGAGGGAGGCCATGGATTGGATTCCGGGGATTTTCGATTGGGAATGAAAGGTCGAGCGTAACGTAAAATCCCTTGAGACTCTACACTATATAGCTAAGATCCTCTTATCGAGGTTCTTCATATCCATCATCCTTATCGTCGGAAACAACCGTGTCGGATACAACGCAATGGAAGGGAAAGATCGTCCTCGCCGCGATCATGTGGTTGCTTCTTTTGGCAATTGGTGCGGTCGCTTGGAAGTTGGTTATCGCTCCGAAGCGAGAGCTCAGGGAGCAGGAGCAGGCCCGTCTGCTGGAGAAGGATGCGAAGGCGAAAGCAGATCAGACACTTGCCGCCACATCGGGGACCAGTCGCTACCGCTATGAGCTTAAGCTTGGACTGGATAATTTTTCCGGCTATGCCGTTTTGCGAAGCGAAGCGTTTCGCAAGCAGCTTTCGGATCGTGGGATACGGATTCAAACGGTAGACGACGGCGCGAATTACTCGAAACGCGCAGCGGATTTGCAAAGTGGTGGATTGCAGCTAGCGGCTTTTCCTGCCGATGCCCTACTCAAACAGTTTGCCGATAAAGAATATCCAGCCGCGACAATCGTAGCGATTGTCGACGAGACCCGTGGTGCCGATG
>CAIJIZ010000678.1 GCA_903820735.1 uncultured Pirellula sp. | reverse complement strand
CTCAAACGCCTTGAGTGGATGATTCCGGACGCCAAGAAACGGGTCGCAAAGGCTGCCGAACAAATGCTCTGGCGAGCCCAACGAGCCGTAGAGGATGCGACCGCGATGCTCAACGACCAACCCTGCTGCCTGAGTTGGACGGACTTCGCCGACGGCGACCTTCGCGAAGCCAAAGAAGCCAAGGCAGAACTCAACAAGCTCTACGAACAGCAAAAGATGCTGCAGTACCTGATCAAGAACCAGTAGTAACCACGAACACCGCAACACCCCACCACAAGGAACCAGACGATGACCACCGCAGACAAAAAAGCTAACGAGAAGATTCTTCGCGACGCCTTCCGAACGATGGACCCACACCAAGCCCAAGAGATCCGCGAGTCCTACTACAAAGCGATCGAAGGGATCCACGCCTTGGCGGAGCTCCTCGAGATCGCCGATGCACAACAACCACAAACCGCCGGCCCGCTTCTTACCGAACACCTCCTGGCTTGCGAAGCGATCGATGCGATGAAGAAAAGCCAGCTGGGCAAGATCCTCTAAACGAAAGGAACCGCAACGATGATCGATACACCCAAAGTCGGAGATCGGATCCGACTGATCCACATGCCCGCGGATCCCGATCCGATTCCTTCCGGATCGCTCGGCACGGTTCGCGCGATCCATCCGCACCATGGTTGGACGCAGGTCGAGGTCGATTGGGACAACGGCCGGCACTTGATGCTCTCGCTGCCCGACGACCTCATCGAGATTCTTAGTCCCGATAACTCCAACGCGTAACGAGTCACAACCATGGCAACACGAGCAACGATCGCATACGCACAAGGTGACGGGAGCTTCCAAGCAACCTACCTGCACTTCGATGGCTACCCGGAACATGCTGGAGTGATTCTCAATCAACGATTTACCTCCATCGAGACGGTCATGGCACTGGTCGCCGGGGGAGAGCTGCGATGTTTGACCTCTTGCACTGGGGGACCCGAGTACTTGACTCGGGCTAGACCCCCAAAGCATGTTTGCGACCATCGGTCGCTCATGGAGTTCGCTCGCAACTGCGATGCGAACTACCTCTACATCTTCCAAGACGGCCAGTGGCATTGCCACAAGATGTGACGCTACTTCGCGTCGGCCGCACGCATCGGAATGGGGGAGGTCCCCGTCCGCTCTAGGATCGCCGGCTTGCCCGTGAACCGCTGGTACCGATCAACGATGACGTCGCTGTAGAGCGGATCGAGTTCCATCAGGAACGCATGCCGACCGGTCTGTTCGGCAGCGATAAGCGTCGATCCGCTGCCACCAAACAGATCCAGCACGTTCTCACCTGGTCGCGATGAGTACTGCATCGCACGGACTGCCAGCTCGACGGGCTTCTCGGTCAGATGGACCATCGACTGCGGATTGACCTTTTTCACATGCCACAGATCCGTTGCATTGTTTGGGCCAAGCCAAACGTGCGCTGCGCCTTCAGCCCATCCATAAAACGCGAGCTCGAACGCGCCCATGAAGTCCTTGCGAGTCAAAACCGGATGCTGTTTATCCCAAACGATGCTTTGGCTGAAGTACAGCTCGTGACGTTTTAGGAACGGAGGGTAATTTCCAAGATTTGCGTAGCCACCCCAGATGTAGAAACCACGACCTGGGTCGAGTACTCGAGCGATGTTCCCAAACCACGCATCGAGCAGTCGATCGAACTCCTCGTCCGTGACGAAGTCGTTTGCCAAGGGGCGATCCTTGGCTCGGAGCTTTTTATGCGTGGGAGGATGCTTAGGTTTGCCAGTCTCGTGATCGACACCAAACGACGCTGCGTTGCCTTGTCCACCCTTGAGCTTTTGCGAGGCGCTATCG
>CAIJIZ010000677.1 GCA_903820735.1 uncultured Pirellula sp. | reverse complement strand
ATTGGCTGACGGTTCGATCGTCTGATCCGAGTTGACTGAATAACAGCTCAAAGAACTCTTGTTGACTGGCAAGAAGCGGTTCGAACTTGGGGGCGATATTGTCTAGTCGTTCCGATTTTTCTTTAATCGCCGATAGCATCGCTCCACTCGAGGTGCACTCTTGGCTCGAATCGCGGCCTAATGGTTCGGCAACCGATGGCGCAAGTGCGAATAGAGATTGAATTCGCACGGAAAACCAACACTAGCTAATTCAAAACTATGCATGTCTTTTTGCTTGCTTTTCTTTTTGCTTGCTTTTGCTTGACAAAGCCGACAAAAGTCAAAGTAGTAGGCACATTCCATGTGCCGTCTAGAATCCCTGCAAATCTTGAACAGCGGACGGCACGACGGACCGTCGCTGCTACTTTTGTCGGCTGTGTCTTGCTTGCACTGCAAACCTGTGCATAGTATCTAGCGTGAACGACGCATTAGTCGTGTTGATTAGAATCAAGCTTGGAATCTGATGTTTCCAAATGTCTTGTAGATCGAAAGTGCCTTGGCTCTTTGAAGCCGCAGGACAGCATGATCGCAAGACATTCATTTTAAACCCGAACCGTCGCATGAGCTGCCACGCGCAAGCTCGAATTTACTAGGATGGGATACAATGAAAAATAGGAAAAACGATGTTCTATACGTTGGTGTAGATGTCTCCAAAGATACTCTAGATGTCTATCGCCCCGATACTAGTGAGAGTATCAGAGTCGAGAATTCAGAGGCAAGCATCAACGACCTTTGCAAGAAGTTGAAATCGAAGAAATTGCTTTTTGCAATGGAAGCGACAGGAGGTTACGAGCTGCTTCTCAGAACGTGTTTAGCCAAACACGGGATTGATTCGACTGTGCTAAACCCGAGGCAAGTACGAGACTTTGCGAAAGGAATCGGATTGGACGCCAAGACAGACGCTATCGATGCGCATGTGATTTCAAAGTTTGCATCGGTTGTGGAGGCAAAAGCAATGCCAATGGCATCGGATCACGAGCAGAAGCACTCTGCCTTGGTTACTAGACGTTGTCAATTGCTGGAACTGATCAATCAGGAAAACAATCGCTTGAAGCAGGCTTGGGATGATGACGTCAAGAAGAGTATCCAGGAAGTGCTAGAATCCTTGAAAAAGCAAATGAAAACGGTAGATTCGCAACTTGCGAAGATGCTTGAAAAGGACACGGCGAACGAGCGAACGATTGAGATCCTTCAATCGGTCAAAGGGATTGGGCCAGTCACGATCTCAACGTTTATCGCCGATCTCCCGGAACTAGGAAAATTGAACCGAGGGGAAGTTGCGAAGTTGGTAGGAGTCGCTCCGATCAATCGTGACTCGGGTAAGAAATCTGGGAAGCGATTTATCGGTGGAGGCAGAGGCCATGTACGACGTGTTCTGTACATGGCAACGATCGTCGCGATCCGACATAACGAAACAATCAAAAGCTTCTATCAGCGTCTCAAGGCCAAGGGCAAAGAATCCAAGGTAGCCATAGTCGCGTGTATGAGAAAGCTCCTTACGATTGTAAATCTACTGATCAAGAATAACGAGGTCTGGAAAAATGCAGAAAGCGTTTCAGCAAAAAACTGAAACGCTTTCCAAGAGTCCATTGACTCACCGTCGGCCTAGCTATCCCTTGCAAAGTTGTGTCCCCACAGAGCTTTGCTCCGTTTCGCTGTGCGCCGCTAATTGTACGTGAAGACGAAGGCACTTCAAAGAGCCTTTGAACACCGGCGCTATGCCTCAAAAAATCCAAACATCACCTACCCAAGACACCAAACCAGAAAGGAATTCAAAATATTTTTGAATCAGCAATTGCCAAGGATTAAGACCGTCGCTGTCCTTTTCTTTTTCTTTTCTTTTTCAGTACGCGGGGAGTGTACATGGATCAGTCCTTTGATGTACTGGTCTTGACCTGCATCGGAAACGTGGATGTTGACGAAGAAAAACATTCGCAACTATCGGCACGTTACCGCGTCTTGGGAATTCCCGCAGTGCTTGTTCTGAATGCGGAGGGTGAAGTATTGCAACAGCGCAATAGCATGAGTCGTTCCGAGACCT
>CAIJIZ010000676.1 GCA_903820735.1 uncultured Pirellula sp. | reverse complement strand
CGACTGCATACGCATGGCCACACTAGTACTCAACATTCAACCTGACTGGATTCTCTCGGGAGTGAACCATGGCGGCAATCTAGGGATCGATACCATATACAGCGGAACGGTCGCAGCCGCTAGAGAAGCGACTGTACTTGGATTCCCCTCGATTGCACTGTCTCAGTACATGCGTCGTGAGATCCCGAAGGATTGGAAGCAATCTGCCCAGTTTGCCTCAAAAGTTCTGGCCCACGTATGGACGCTTCCTTTGCAGCCCGGCTATTTTTGGAATGTCAATTTGCCAGCGATTGCACCAACGGAAGGACAGGCACATCATGCCTTACCAATGATTGAGTGTCCTCTTGAAAAAGCACCACTGTGTATCTCTTACGAGCCGAAAGAAGTTCATCCAGAAAATGATCTTCGCTCCTCGCATCTGTATCAAAGCAATTACCAACAGCGACCGAGACGAGACGGCACAGATGTCCACTATTGCTTTTCAGGGCACGCGACGATCACCAAACTGGGCATTTTTGGCTTAGAGTAAAGCGACCCATGCAAGATAACCCTTACCAAGCCAACACGAACTCCCCAAGTTTAGCGTCTGTTTCGACTTCTGTTCACTTTCGGGAGTTCACGGGCAAAGCTTTTTCATTCCGATTTTCGCAAAAGCAGATTCGAAATGAGATTCGCGCTTTGGCCCAATCGGCGATCGAACACGAGATCGGTCCAAACAACGTGATCAACATCCTAGAGCATGGTCCATACTCCGGCGTCTTCTCGGTGGTAGTTTGGTATCGATCGTAGATTCATTGCGTAGCATCGGTTACAACCAACCCGACTCCCTTTTCGCCCCCTCATGAGATTCTGCCCCCGCGCCCTTTTGGCCCCCAATCGAATCCTGCCCCCTCTCCCTTTTGGCTTTGCAAAAGGGAGAGGGGTGGCGAAGCCGGGGTGAGGGGTTCTTCCACGGTGCAACGCCTAGTCACCACTTAATTTCATCAGGCACATTTATCACCAGGAACGCGATGCCATGATCGAAGCATCAGTGCGTTCGGCAATGTGAAGGGTTCGTGCAAGGCGTCGAACTTGGCTGATCAAGCTAGCGTTTTTCGACTGTGGATTTTGTTCTGAGTCGTGCAAAATGGAATTCCATATATCCTGGAAAGGGCAAATTCAACATATTCCTGAAAACCCAAATTCAATACATCGTGGCAGCTGGGCTTCCAACAGATGGGGGGCAAGGATGAGAAAATTCGAAATACTCGACTCTTCGTTAGAGCCAGATTGCGAACGCTAGATGGAATATGGTAAATTGTGTCCCATCGGGATTATAGTAAATTCCGTATACTAATTGTTGCACTGGCCGCTGCGCGGAGAAACGATTGCAACGTTCTAAGTCGATCGCACGAAACATGATCTTCAACCGTGTAATTCGTTAACGAGGCTATCACAGATGTGCGTTGTTACAGAGTCGGTTGCCCCTTCGCTCTGCAGTGATGTGCCAACCTCGCGTGCGACTATGCAACGCATACTGCATGACAACTGGCGGGCATTCGCAGCCAAGTTCCCGCAGCCGAATTTCGCGAATCGAGCTGCGTTCCTTTTAGCCCATTGCAAAACCGCCTTTTTGGGTGGGCATGTCGAGCGTTGCGAACACGGTCACGTTGAAAAGGTTCATTACAACTCGTGCAGACATCGGTGCTGCCCCGGTTGCTCCACCGCTCCGCGGAAGGCTTGGCTCGATAAGCAGCGAGCTAAGATGCTTGATACCGCTGCCATGCAAGTTGTTTTTACTCTGCCGTCTGAATTGGCCAAACTCTGGCGGATGAACAAACAAGCGATCGCTGATGTTCTCTTCAATTCCTCGAAAGACTCGTTGCTAACACTCTTGGCTGACCCTCAGTTCCTAGGCGCACAGCCTGGGCTT
>CAIJIZ010000675.1 GCA_903820735.1 uncultured Pirellula sp. | reverse complement strand
TTGGGGGTGCAGGAAATGGAGTCGATTGCGTTGGTCGCATTTTGGGGGAACCGGTTGGCACCAGGGGTGCTTGAATGTGTTCTTGAGTGTGTTGGTCCAGGAGAGCCTGTTCGGTCGAGAGAATCGGCCCACGAAGATATCGATGGGGTGCCGGTCGGCTTGGGGCAGGTGCAGGCCAGCTTGGGAGCGGCGTCGGGCGACTTGGAAAGCAGTCAGGTTCGATTGCCATGGGAGTTAAGTATTTGTGAGTTGAGTGGAGAGGATTTTGGAACGTGGCTCATGCAGCGAGTTCTTGCGGGAGTTCGGTCGCGGCCGTTGGGGTGGGAGGCATGTGAGGATATGGTTTGGCCACTGCTTTGTGGATTGCACGATCAGTTAAGTCGGGATTTGCCTTCGGAGTACGTTGAGAATTTGGATAGTGTCTCACCGCGATCGATGGGGAGTGCCGTGATAGCGCCTGATGAGACGGGTTTGGTGCCTTGGGACAAGATCTGGACATCGTTTTGTGATTTAGCGATGGCGGGAGGTCCGCCGCATCGCGGTAGGTTGCTTGAGCCTGTCAGCATCGAGGAAATTCGAGCTGGGATCGACGCGTATGCGGGTGTTGAGCGAGAGATACGCAGGGGGATTGGATTAGCGAGTGGATTGCAGACGGTCGATAGTCCGTATTTGGGATGGGTTGGAGTTGAGTGTCAGAGCGAGGAGATGGCGGCTTGGTTACTCCGAGCGATCTTGGTAGAAAACATCACAGTGCGCCGAGAGAAGAGCAGGTTGTATTTGCCAGCGGGCCCGAATTATCGTTTGGAGAAAGAGATAAAGAATGTGATCACGGCGGTTGCGAAGACAACCCATTATTGGCAAGCGCATCTTAGGTCGCGTCAGCCGCCGAAGCCGCTGTAGCGTTGAAGGCCTTTTGCGGTAAGCCAACGGGAGGTGGCGTAGAAGAAGGCGACCCAGAAGACCAGCATGAGCATGTCGTAGAGAAGTGCGGTGCCTTGGATTTTTCCCAAGAAGACTGCGGCGGGAAAGTAGGCTAGGTATTTGATGGGCAAGTAGTTTACGAGTGACTCGAAGGGTTCAGGAAGGAGGTCGAGGGGGAACATGTGTCCTGATAGGAAGAATTGCATGAGCATGTAGACGAACAGCAGCGAGGAGACTTCGAGCATCCAGAAGCCGATGAGTCCGAGGCAGGCTTCTAGGTAGAATCCCAGGGAGAAGCTCAGCAGGAGCGAGAGGCAGAAGCAAGCCAGGGTTGAGAAGCTTGGCCAACCTTCGGTGAAGTAGTTTCGGCAGAGGAAGAAGACCAGGATGAAGGGGCCGGTAGCAACCGAATAGTAAGCGATTTTGTGAGCGACGCGAGACCAGAAAAGGAACGAGAGCAGGTCGATCGGTTGGACGAGGTAGCGTTTGATTTCGCCATCGCGGATTGTTTTTGCAATATTGGACGATAGACCCGGCATGCTGGAGAAGGCGCGGCCGAGCATTGTAAGTAAGTAATAGGCGACCATGTCGTGGAAGGAGTATCCGGAGATGGAAGCTGATTGTGGAGCGTCTGGATTGAGAGATTGGAAAACAGCCCACCACAGGAAGATTTGGGTGATGATAGGAAGGAACCGCATGAGGGTTCCGAGTGCGAAGTCGCCTCGATAGGCGAGTCGTTCGGCGAGGGCGGTTTTGAGGATGATCCAACGGGTTTTCCACGCTTGGCCTGGCGGCGGTAATGCATTGCCTGGCGGCAAGTCATGGCTTGGCGGTAACGCTTGGGATGGCATCACATGTCCTTGCCGTGGATGGTTGGAAGCAGTTGAGTTGGAGCTCATGGATTAGTTCGCCATGGAGTGAAACATCTTCGCGATGACTTCTTCGAGAGGTGGGTCTTCAACGGCGACGTCGTCTACGGAGAAGGTGTTGAGGATTTCGGCGAGGACTTTGGAGACTTGTTGTTTGGGTATTTTGAGAGAGACCCGGGGTGGATTGATTTTGATAAGTTCGCCGAATCGTTCGAGTCCGGCGTGAGATTGGCCGAGTGCGAGTTGGAGTTGAACGACTTTAAAGCCAGAGAATTCGTCGGTGATACCACTGAGCGAGCCGTCGTACTGGATGATGCCTTGAGCGATCACCACGACCCGTTCGCACAGAGCGGAGACATCTTTCATGTAGTGGCTAGTCAGTAGGATCGTGATTTTGCGTTGTTCTTGGTAGTGTTTCAGGAATTGTTGGATGTTGTGTTGAGCGACGACATCGAGGCCGATGGTGGGTTCATCGAGAAAGAGAACATCTGGGGAATGCAGAAGAGCGGCGATGAGTTCCATTTTCATCCGTTCGCCGAGAGAGAGTTCGCGAACGGGTCGGCCGAGCAGGCGAGTGACATCGAGTAGATCGGTCAGTTCGTCGAGAGTTTTTTTGAAGCTTGTTGGATCGATGCAGTAGATTTGTTGGTGGAGTCGAAAGGATTCTTGGGCGGGCAGATCCCACCAGAGTTGGTTTTTCTGGCCCATGACCAGCGCGAATCTTCGGCGGTATTCCATATCGCGCAGCCAGGGGGTGAAGCCCATGACGGTTGCCGAGCCGCTCGAGGGGTAGATTACGCCCGAGAGGAGTTTCAGGGTGGTTGTTTTCCCAGCGCCGTTGGGGCCGAGGAAAGCGACGAATTCGCCGGGTTCGACGCGAAGAGAAATCCCGCGGACGGCATCGACCGTTTTGTATTCACGGTGAAAAAGCCCGCGAATGGCTTCCCGGAGCCCCTCCTTTTTTTGGTAGACGCGGTAGGATTTTGTGAGTTGTTCGATTTCAATGATACTCATGCGTCGGATTATAGCATTCAAATCTTGGATTGCTTCCCCAAAGTAAACCACAGAAAGTAAACCACAGGCGGTGACGGAAATGGCAAGGAAGAAAGCGGTTGTGTTGTTGAGTGGTGGGCTAGATTCGGCGACTTGTTTGGCGATCGCCAAGGACGCAGGGTTCGAGTTGTATGCGATCAGTTTTCGCTACGGGCAGAGGCATGCGATTGAGTTAGATTGTGCCAAATCGATAGCCATTGCATCGGGGGTGAGCAAGCATGTGATTGTGAATTTGGATTTGGGTGGATTTGGAGGAAGCGCATTAACGGATACGGCTTTGCAGGTTCCCAAGCACGATTCGGTATCTGAGATCGGGGGGGAGATTCCTTTGACGTACGTGCCGGCTCGCAATACTGTTTTTCTCTCGTATGCGTTGGCTTGGGCGGAAGTCTTAGGGGCTTTGGATATCTACGTGGGCGTCAATGCTTTGGACTACAGTGGCTATCCCGATTGTCGACCGGAGTATATTCGAGCTTTCGAAGAGATGGCGAATTTGGCGACGAAGTCAGCGGTAGAGGGGAATCGCTTGGTATTGCATGCGCCGCTGATCCTTTGGACGAAGGGTCAGATCATTCGTCGTGGGTTGGAGTTGGGGGTGGATTACTCGAAGACGTTATCGTGTTATGACCCTGGTCCACTGGGAGAACCTTGTCGGCATTGCGATTCGTGTTTACTTCGTGCAAAGGGGTTTGAAGAGAACGGTTTGCTTGATCCGACGTGGGTTGACTAGGATGATTTCCTCGCAAGTGGCGATTGATTACGAGCACGAGCACCGTTTCGAGCCAGATGCTGCCGATGATGATGCCCCACAATGCTAAGGGAAGTCTGCATCAGTAGAGTTTTCGATGCAGGTTAACGCGATTCCTTGAGTTGCTACAATCCCATAGGTGGTGCAGCCAAGCCGATATCCAATAGCCGAATTCATTGATCCAATTCAAGGCGTGCGACTCTTTTATGTACCGATCGATTTGTAAATGGTTTTTTGCCGTGTCACTTTGG